>JAUVTM010000302.1 GCA_030601545.1 Syntrophobacterales bacterium | reverse complement strand
CCATGAGGGCTGCTGATGTGATTTTTGTCCTCGACTGGGGTCGCCTGCGAGAACAGGGAAGTCACGATCAACTTCTTGCACAAGACGGAATCTACGCCGCCCTGTACCGCCGTCAGAAACTGGAGGCTGAGCTGTATGAGGGGGTAGTAAGCGGTAAGCAGTGAGCGGTAAGCGGTGAGAGGTCGGAGGTCAGAGATCAGAGGTCAGAGGTCGGAGGTCGGAGGTCGGAGGACGAACAGAATATAAGGTGGAACGAATCACCAATCACCCATTACCAACTTTAGGCATTTTAGCTCACTTTAGTTCATTTTAGACATTCTTGCTTACTTTAGGCATTTTCTCTTATGCACGCTAATTACGGCTATTTTGAGGAAGACAAGCTGGGCAAGCCATACGACTGGCCCCTCTGGCGTCGTCTGGCCGGCTACGCTCGGCCATATCTAAAGGTTATCGGCTTCAGTGCCATGCTTATACTGCTGGTTACTGTCTTCGACCTCACCCTCCCCTATCTGCTCAAGGTGGGAATAGATAGATACATCGTCCGCTCCGCCCGCCAGATTCAAATACCGGAGGCTCCGTCGCCTGCACTCGAACGTTTTCTTGACAAAGTCACTAGCCAGCTACGCCGGGGCCCGGAAAAAGGACAATTTTTCATTGCAAATGAAGTCCTACGCGAGATGGACCCTCGGCTGCTGCACCAACTTCAAACACAGGGCTTTATTCCGCCTCACCGCTTTTATTTCGCCCCAATCGGGGCCGATGTCCAAAGACGAGTGGTGCTGGCCCACCCTACCCTTTTTCATATTGCGGATGGAATTGCATATATTGACTACCGAGACTTGGCCAATTTATCCGCTGAGGAGATTTTGGTCTTGCGCAAGCAAGACATTTCAGGGCTACACCGCTTGGGCCTGCTCTTTGTGGCACTGCTCCTGTTGAGCGGAATCTGCACCTTTGGCCAAAATCTGCTTATGATTTATGCTGGACAGCACATGATGCACGATCTGCGTATGCAGCTATTCGGCCACCTCCAAAAGATGTGCCTGTCTTTTTTTAACCGGAATCCTGTTGGTAGACTGGTTACTCGTCTAACCAATGACATTCAGAACCTGGATGAGATGTTCGGCTCGGTGGTAATGACCCTTTTAAAAGACGTGGTCCTGCTGTGCGGTATTCTCGTCATTTTTTTTCACTTGCGGTGGGATCTCACTCTGGTTACCCTGTCTGTTATCCCGCTCATTGTTGTGCTCTTTCGTGTTTTTGGGGTGCAGGTTCGCTCCGCCTTCCGCGACATTAGAGCCAAACTGGCTAAGATCAATGTCATTCTCAACGAATACCTTTCCGGTATCAGGGTAATCAAAATTTTCCGCCAAGAAAAAACAACATTGCGCCGTTTTGAGAACCTCAACCACGATTACTACCGCGCCACTTTAAGACAGATAATGCTCCAGGCCATTTTTTTCCCTTGCATCGAATTGCTGGCCACCACCACAATTGCACTTCTCCTCTGGTATGGAGGGAGGCAGGTTTTGGCTGACACGATGAGCCTGGGAGCTCTCGTGGTCTTCATCTCCTACCTCCGCATGTTTTTTGGACCCATCCGAGACGTGTCGCAAAAATACAGCATCATGCAATCTGCCATGGCTTCAGCAGAGCGAATTTTTCTCCTCCTGGACGACAAAGAGCAGGAAAGATACAGTTCCACGGAAGCTAACCCTCCTGAGGTGAAGGGTGAGATTGAGTTTCAGCGGGTGACTTTCGGCTATCGCCAGGAACAACCGGTGCTTAAAAACATCTCCTTTCGAGTCAGGGCCGGGGAAACTTTGGCGATTGTAGGTGTCACCGGTGCAGGAAAAACCACCCTGATGCATCTTTTGGAAAGATTCCATGAACCCCAGAAGGGAACGATTCGCCTGGACGGTAGAGACATTAGTGAAATGGATCTGTCCTGGTTAAGGTCGCAGGTAGGGCTCATCATGCAGGATGTGTTTCTTTTCGCCGGGAGACTCAGAGAAAATATCGCACTGGATCGCAACTTATCTTCAGAAGAGCTAATGAGGATTACAAGGTTGGCGCACCTGGAAGATCTGGTTTCCCGACTCCCCGGCCAACTGGACGCGGAGGTGTACGAGGGCGGTGTTACCTTGTCCACGGGGCAGCGCCAACTCCTTGCCATCGCCCGCGCCATGTCCTATGACCCGAAAGTATTAATCCTCGATGAAGCCACGGCCAACATAGACAGCGAGACGGAACATTTGATTCAGCAGGGCCTGGAACGACTATTTCAAGGAAGAACCACCCTGGTTATCGCCCATCGGCTCTCCACCATACGCCAGGCTGACCGCATATTGGTTTTGCATAACGGCCGAATTGTCGAGCATGGCACTCAAGAGGATCTTCTGTCCCGCCGTGACTTCTATTACAGGCTGTATCAGTTGCAGTTTGCCTCGCCCTAG
>JAUVTM010000207.1 GCA_030601545.1 Syntrophobacterales bacterium | reverse complement strand
GTCCTCTCTCAATTAAATCATTGAAAAAGTATTGGCTCTATGCTAAAAATCTCACATATTTTTTGAGTCTTAGGATCCCCATTACTTTGAAAGCACAGGTTCTGACCCGGAAGTCCCACATTTGGCTTTTCAGTTGGGCTGTACTTTCGTTATTAAATCAACACATTAAATGGAGAAGGGGAGGATGGCGATGAAGAAGAGGCTCATTTTTGTGGTTTCGTGCCTGGTAATCTGTCTTGTTTTTGCACCTTCGGTCTGGAGTAGGTCAAAGACTATCAAGATCGGAATCAACGCCCCTATGACAGGGGATATCCCCAAAGTGGGAGAGGGCACAAAGTTCGCAGCCCAGATGTGGCTGGAGGACATCAACAAAGCCGGTGGTCTCAAGGTTGGAAAGAAAAAGTACAAGGTCGAATTGGTTATTGAAGACAACGAGTCCAAGGCTGAGTCGGCGGTAAAGGTCGTTACCAAGATGATTGTTGAGGACGAAGTTCTGGCTATTGTCGGACCCCAGTCCTCCAAACAGGCGGTACCTGCAGGCTCTGTGGCCAACGTCTACAGAACACCCATGATTAGCCCATGGTCCACAAATCCGGATACTACCAAAGACCGCCCGTATGTTTTCCGTGGCTGCTTCCTCGATCCCTTTCAGGGGCCGGTTTTGGCCAATTTCATCACCCAGGAGTTCCTTTTCACTAAAGCCGCGGTTTTGTATGACGTGGCAAGTGACTATCCCAAGGGATTGGCCGAGTTCTTCAGAGAGGCCTGGGAAGAGCTCCATGGCCCGGGCTCTGTGGTGGCCTATGAAAGCTTCACAACAAAAGACACAGATTTCAGCTCCCAGTTGACCAAGATCAATCGGTCTGGAGCCGAAGTACTGTTCACCCCCCAGTACTACAATGAGGTGGCTCTGATCGTGCAGCAGGCCCACGAATTGGGCTGGAGCAAACCCATCGTCGGCAGTGATAGTTGGGGTTCGGCCGAGACCGTTAAACTCTGCGGCAAAGACTGTTACGGCCTCTTCTTCAGCACCCATTATGCTTCTGCCGGTGCTACGGGCGCCACCAAGGCTTTCATTGATCGCTACGAGAAAAAATATGGGTACGTGCCTGATGATGTGGGTGCCCTGACCTGGGACTCTTTGCACATTGTTCAGCAGGCCATCGAGAATTGTGGCAACATTACCGGCAAGATTGAGAAGGACCGCCAGTGTGTTCGTGACGCCATGGCCAAGATCAAATCATTCGACGGCATCACAGGTAAGATGACCTTCACCGAAGAGGGCGACCCACTGAAGTGTGCCGTCATTGTTAAGATCAGCGACAAAGGAGAGTTCGAGTTTTTCAAATCTGTCTGCCCGTAGACTGGAGTTGTGAGCTAAAGCTAGCTGGAAAAGAGTCTTAACTCCAGTGAATACAAGTAGTTTGAAGGAAGCGGGCCAGGGCTAAGAGCCCTGGCCTCGTTTTCTTTAAAGATCAAGGGAACATTTCACTCCCCCCTCGCCTTTTCCCTGTTGAATGAGATAGTACATTTGATAGGGCAGGCCCTTTTTCCCCATGCCGCAGACAGGGAGTTAAAACAGCTACTTGGGCCCCGGTATGCTGAGGGAAGAGGGTTGCGGCCGTGAGCGACTCGACCTGAGGACTTCGAGTGAGCCTCCGTTCGGCCCGAGCCTTTCGGCAGTGAGACCTGTCGACGAGACCTGTCGACGAGCTCAGGTCGAGTCGCTCAAGGCCGAACTGCTCTCGGCCGAGGGCAGCCAGCGGATGGGCTGGGGGAGGTTTGAAGTGTTGAAAGCAAGGAGCGCATGTGGTGACATATTTCTTGCAAAACCTGATCAACGCTCTTCAGTGGGGTAGTTTCTATGCCTTGATCGCCCTGGGTTACTCCATGGTGTATGGCGTCCTGATGCTCTTCAATTTTGCTCATGGCGACATTTTTATGGTCGGAGCTTACATTGGTTTCGGGGTTGCCACCGGGCTGGTGTCCCTGGCTTCCATGGGAGCCCTTGCACTACCCAACTGGTTGATTCTGGTATTGACCATCCTCATTTCCATGTTCTTGACTTCCTTCGTGGGCATGATTGTGGAGCGGGTGGGCTACAGGCCTCTGAGAGAAGCACCGAGAGCTTCAGCTGCAATCACCGGTCTGATGATCGGCATCATCCTGGAGACCGGAAACCTGGCCATTCTCGGGGCCAGACGGGTAAGATTTCCTACCTTGATCCAGTCAACCACTTACAATCTGGGCGGTGTTTTTGTTACCAATAAGAAAATCATGATCGTTGTTGTCTCTATTACACTCATGTATGCTCTCCATCTGTTTGTGCGCAAGACCCGGTGGGGAATGGCCATGCGAGCGATGGCCTTTGACACCGTGGTTGTTCCCCTTCTGGGAGTTCCCATCAACAACATAGCGCGTATGACTTTTGCCATCGGTTCGGCTCTGGCAGCCGTGGCAGGGATACTCTTCGGGGTGGCCTATCCTGTTCTGGACCCTTACATGGGGATTATATTCGGCTGGAAGGCCTTTGTGGCTGCCATTCTGGGAGGAAGAGGCTCCATTCTCGGGGCTTGCTTGGCTGGCTTTCTACTCGGATTCATTGAGATCTTTGTAGTGATGATCTTCCCGTCAACCCTACGGGATTTCATCGCTTACTCAATCATTTTGCTGATTTTGGCCTTCAGACCCCACGGCTTTTTCGGAGAGCCTTACAGTGCACGTCTAAGATTATAAGCTGAGCAGCTTCACCTTGTCTGGGAGATGCGGGGGCGACCCCGGAATAACGAGGAACTGGTGGTGGAAATAAGTAGCGGCAATTTGCCCGAGAAGAAGACACTCTCAGACCGCCTCCGGGAGTCTTTTTCTCAGGTTCCCCTGCTGGCCTGGCTTTGTGGCATTCTGGTGGCGGTCTTGCTTGAACGCTTTCTGGGCGATCCGTTCACGGAACTCTTGGGCCTGCCCAAAATTCCGGCACTTTTCGGCGCCCTAACTATTCTCAGAAAACCTCTCCTTATCCCCGGCACCATGGCATTCTTGTTGCTGATATATATTTTGCCAATCATCATTGTCCCCCGGCTGTGTGGTCCAGTATTGAATAGACTAGCGGGCTGGCTTTTCAATTTATCCTCCGCTGTATCTGTGGTAATCCACCTCGGCCTATTATACGGTATTTTGTATTTGTGGTCTGACATCAGCGGTTACCGGCTCCTCACCCTCAAGCTCACTTTCATTGCTGTCATTGTCACCTTGAGCCTCAACGTGATCAATGGCTACATGGGAGAGTTCTCATGTTCTCATCCCGGGTTCATGGCCCTGGGCGCCTATTCTGCTTCGATCTTCACCCTCCTTTTCTTTGTTGACGACAAAGTGTTCGGATCTGCTCTTCTTCCTGAGTTCCTGGGGCCGTTTCTGTTCCCTGTCGCCCTGATCTTTGGCGGACTCGTCGCTGCTATCGGTGCGATTGCTATCGCAGTTCCTTCCTTCAGAACCAGAGGTGACTACCTGGCAATCATCTCCCTGGCGTTTATGTTCATCGTCAAGAGTTTGATCGAGAATCTAGAATTCGTCCGCGGGCCCCGCGGCTTGAGCAACCAGCCCAATTATGTCGATCTGCCTACAGCTTTCCTTTGGACCGTAGCCGCTGTATGGATTATTAACAACTTTGTTCGCTCCACCACAGGGAAAGCCCTTAATGCCGTTCGAGACGACGAAATGGCAGCGGATGCCATGACCGTCAACACCAGACGCACCAAAATTGTGGCTTTTTTGTTTGCGGCCTTTTGGGCCGGTGTTGCCGGCGGGCTGTTTGCTCACGTGCTCCGGTATGTTAACCCTAGTACCTTCGGTATCCAGAAACTCGCTGAGGTTCTAGCCATGGTCTATTTTGGCGGCCTGAACTCCGTCTACGGTTCCATTGTCGGCGCCGTAAGCTTGAGTCTTCTCGGTGAGGCTTTGCGGCCATTGGAAATCTTCAAATGGATCATCATCCCTCTCCTGCTTATCCTGGTGATGATTTATCGGCCCAC
>JAUVTM010000151.1 GCA_030601545.1 Syntrophobacterales bacterium | reverse complement strand
GTTGTAGGCAAGGAGATTACTAGGAACCACTTCGACAGACTCAGGGCAAGTAGGAACTAAGCACTAGGCACCGAAACGAAGAAGAGAATAGCTACCGCTTAGTACCAACTGACTACTGGCTACTCAGCCTATCGCGGCTGGAAAGCCGCTCCCACAGTACTAAGAAATAGGTACTATAACCTTTCTCGCCTGTCTCGCCTTAGCCCTTTCTCGCCGATGGATTGGCGCCAAGCGCCCAGTGGATCATTCTCCACCATAGTCCAGATGCCGCAGGGGCAGGCCCCGGCGCAAAAACCACAGCCAATACACTTGTCTGCATCAACCACCATTTCCAGTCCGTTTTCCCCTTCCTCTTGCTTGGAGATAGCCCCTTGGGGACATATGGTGATGCAAACCCCGCAGTCACGGCATGAGCCGCAAGAGGAACACTCGGTGGAGCACTGTTCAATGGATTCGAAGCTCTGCAAACGTGGGTCGAAGTATTCTAACTTGATACGCGAGCGATCGATGATCTGATGAGTGTCACCCCGGGGACGCTTACCCGCCAAAATGTCGTTTATGGCCCGGGCAGCCTGACGACCGGCACCAACGGCATCGGTGAGAAGCCCCAGTTTCACCGCATCTCCAAGGGCAAATATCTGGGGGTCCGTGGTCTGATAGATGTCGTTCACCTCTATAAAACCTTGCGAGGTTTTGACCGTATCCGGCAGAAAATCCAGGTCAGGTTGATCGCCAATAGAAATGATAACCGTGTCCGCTGGGATGACTTCGCCGGTGGTCAATTCCACCCCCTCTTCTGTTATCTGTTTGGTGAAACAAGGCCAGCGGAACTTGGCGTCAATCTCCTCGGCTGCCTCTCGCTCCGCCCCGAATGAGAGAGGTGTCTGGATGTCAATCAGGGTGATGTCTTCCGCCCCCAACCGGTGAGCCTCGGTGGCTGCGTCGCAGCCCACATTACCTGCCCCGATTATCACCACCGTCTTCCCTACTTCGGCCTTATCAGCCTTACTATCCTTAAGAAATTGTAGAGCCGGAATCATCCTCTCTTTCCCTGGAACGGGAAGAATTCGTGGTTTCTGTGCTCCCACAGCGATAATCACGAAGTCATAGTCCTCCTTCAGTTGCTCGACCTCCTCTACTCCAAGCTTCTGTTGTAGATGTATGTGGGGAAGAGCCTCACGGACCCGTTCCAGTTCAGCGTTAATAATCTCATCAGGAATTCGACTCCTGGGGACAAGGGAGCTTATCTTCCCGCCTAGCTTTTTCTCCAGATCAAAGAGGACCGCCTCATGACCATGTTGCCGGAGTTGCCAGGCCACTGACATTCCGCCCGGGCCACCACCGATAACCGCGATCCGATGTCCTGACAGGGGCGGCAGTTCAGGAAGGGTGGCCTCAATACTTGCTTTGCCCAGTGCACTTACATCCACCGGAGTCATACCTGCCCACTGGCGAGTGCAGCCCTGCATGCAAAGGTTAGGGCAGAGATAGCCACAAATTGTGGCAGGAAATGGTGTATAGGTTAGGGCCAGATCCACGGCCTCATCCACCCTGCCCTCACGGATCAGACTCCAACGTTCTTGCACCGGGATGCCGGTGGGGCAACTAGCCTCACATGGAGGCAGATATGCCTGGTTCTCCCATACGGGGACAAAGCGTCTGAGCTCTCCGGTGGTGATCAGCGGAACTGGACTGCGGTCGAGATCTGTAAGATCACCTATGAGTCCGCCTAATCCCAGTTCTTTATCCCACACATCCTGGCAGAAATCGCTCATGGAGCGCCTAGCTCGGGTACCCCTCTCAAAAGGAGTCCTGGCCTCTAGCATTTGCCACTGATCTCGCTCTGCAAGCTCATCATAAAGAGGGGTTCTATCGACTCTTTCCAAAAACACCCGTAGGTTTTCTGCTAGCCAGAGCCAATCCTCGTCGGTTATGGGCTCCAACTTGGCATCGTTCTGGCTGAATCCTCCATGTGGGCCGCGGAAAAAGATCTTACCCCCAACCATTCCAACACAGGGACGATATCCCAGAACATTATCGGGGCTCTGCGGTTCATGACCGCAGATCACCGCGATACCACCAGCCATAAACTCGGCAAAATAATCACCAACCGAGCCCAAGACCCAGAGTTCCGGGGGTTCGAACCGCGGATTGTATTTGGTCATGGTCATGCCCCGGGAGCCTATGTTGCCAGCAACATAGACTTTTCCCTGGGCCATGGCGTTGGCGGTTCCATTGGTGGCATTACCGTGGACAGTGATTTCCGCCCCGGCATTAAGCCAACCCACATCATCGGAAGCCGGCCCCACAATTTCGATGCGGGTGTTGGGAAAACCCATGGAACCAGTCCGTTGGCCGGTGGAGCCTAGTATTTTGAGATTTAAGGGCTCATCACCCGCCCGCCACAAGCGGCCACCAATTCCGTGCTGACCGAAAGCTTCAACCTCTAGGTGGCGATGCCCTTCGGAAACAGCCGCTTGGATTAGTTCTTCCAAAACGCGCGACTCAATCCGATGGCCGTTTTCCATGCCGGAAATTACAAAAGACCGTTCTTTGGGGTTCATAGTTTTATCTCCGAAAAAAAACAGTAGCCAGGTGTCAGCCCTTCGACAAGCTCAGGACAAGGAGTCAGGAGAAAAGAGAGATTCGATTTTGACCTTTCCATTCTGGATTCTGGCTCCTGGATACTTAGCTTATCGCGGCTACCCTTCGACAAGCTCAGGGCGGGGAAAGCCGCTCCCACAGTAATAAGAACGTTCAAACCGTTGAAATCGTTCAATCGTCCGGCTGCGCCGGACTCGTTCAAATCGTAAAAAGCAATGAATTGATTCCACGACTTTAACGATTTCAACGCTATCGTTTTACACGACGAAGCTTATATCCAACCTCTCGGCTGCGGCTTTATCGTTTATTCCAATTGCATCCGACATGCCGATGGGAAGAGAGGTGGAGCGGCCCAAGGGTGCGAGAATCTTCCTCAGTTCGGTGTCGAAAGATAGAAATACATCCACCACCCGCTCTGCCACCAGTTCTGGATCCAGACGGCGGTAGAGGCGTGGGTCCTGGGAGGTGATGCCCTTGGGGCAAAGGCCAATGTTACACACATTGCAGCGGTCTGTTTCTGAGCCCAGACAACCCGCAGCTGCCTGCATAATATATTTGCCAATCTGGACAACACTTGCTCCCAGCATTATGAGTGCAGCAGCATTGGCTGCCAAATTGCCCTGCTTGCCAACACCGCCGGCAGCAATGAGAGGAATCTCGTTCTGCATTCCCACCTTGACCAGGTTTAGGTAACAATCGCGAATATTGCTGGCTATGGGGTATCCCATGTGATTCATGGAAACGTTGTAGGCCGCTCCAGTACCACCATCCTCACCATCAATGCACAGGCCAGCGGCATAGGGATTCCGGGTCAAGTTATTGAGAACGGCCAAAGCGGTAGAAGTGCCGGAAATCTTGGGATAGACAGGCACCCGGAATCCCCAGGCCATGTACATGGACTGGATCATCTTGGCCACGGATTCTTCGATTGAATACTGGGTCTGATGCGTGGGCGGACTGGGGAGATTCACCCCAGGAGGAACACCCCTGATGGCCGCTATGAGATTGTTGACCTTGTACCACATCAACAGACCACCATCGCCGGGCTTGGCCCCCTGGCCATATTTGATTTCCACCGCACAGGGATCTTCCTTCATGTCCGGCAAAGAATGGATAATCTCGTCCCAACCGAAGTACCCACTGGCAATCTGCAGAATGGTGTACTTCAAAAATCTGGAACGCAACAGTCTCGGAGGGCAACCCCCTTCACCCGTGCCCATCCGAACCGGCATTCCCAGTTCTTCATTAAGATAGGCAACGCCCATTTGCAACCCTTCCCACATGTTGGGAGAAAGTGCCCCGAAGGACATTGAGCCGATCATTAGAGGGTATATCTCCCGCACCGGAGGTATCCACCCTTGTTCTCTTTGAAGCCGCAGATTTTCCTCGGCGGGAAGGATTCGCCCCAGAAGCGTGCGCAGTTCGAATTCATGGCGACCTGCGTCCAGAGCAGGGTCGGTGAGCATGGAAATCCGGGTAAACTTTATCTGGTCCAGTACGCCGCCCACCACATTTCTGCGGCCACCTCGACGGCGCGGTTGACCTCCTCGGTCTATGTGGTACTTGAGTTTGTCAGCTTCATCGCTGCGGTAGGGCATTATGCAGTCGTTGGGACAGACCATGCTGCACATGCCGCAGCCAATACAAGCATAGGCCGGATCGGTCTTCTGCCTGACGCCATAGTACACCTGGTAAACATTGCTAGGCTCAGCTTCCAACCCCATGGTGGTCTGCACCAACCTCTGACGATGGACAGCTGGTTCTATGGCATTAACAGGACAGACCGCCGTGCAGTTCCCGCACAGGGAACACTTGTCCCTCTGCCAAAAAATCTGCCATGGCAGGTCCTTGGGACTTAGTGTGGAAGGGGTAATGGCTCCGTTTGTCGACATATCTCAACCTCCTGACGATCAGGCCGAATGATCACAGTGTCTAAATGCATTGGTTGAAAATCCTGGCTTTTATCCCGATCTGGGATGGCCACATCCAAGCCACACATCTCCGATGAGAAGGCGTAGAGACCTGGTTTGCCTCCCACCACACCCGGCCGCAGTTTTTTGCGGTCCTGCACTATGAACAACGTCTTGTCAGGGAGGCTCCCCATCACACAGTTGGGGCCGTCTATTATCATCCTTCTACATGTGTGCTTGAGTTGCTTGAGGTAATCACCGTTGGGGTGGTGCCCCAGGTCCAAATCCTGAAGTGGGGTGATCACATGCTTGTACATTTCGATTCCCAGCCCCAACCGGTAATGGGTGAAGTGCAGGATGTGGGTGAATACCTCAGAGTCGGATTGATAACCCATGTATCCCGGAAATCCTCTGGAAGTAAGAAACTCCCGAATAGGGATAAAGGCGGTGTTCTCGCCATTGGTCATGGTGGCGACCCCTTGGATGAAAAAGGGATGGCAGGCGTAGAGATTTATGGCGTAGTTGGTGTTTTGCCGCCCCTGGGCCAACATTACCCTGGCCTGGAGTTCCTTGCGATCCAGTTGCAGATACTCAGCCACCGCCATGGGATCACCAATCTCTTTGATCATGATCACATCCGGCCAGAAGCTGTAAACAATCATGTCCTCAGCCTCTTCGCCCATTCTCCGGAGCTGAAGCCGAATCATCAGCAACCTATGCTGTAGCTCGTTCTCGCTCAGCCCATCCCAGTCCTCGGGGTACTCATAGGCCCGGACAAGGTAGATGTCCCGTTTGGGAACTCCTGGAGGCGGCTGCTTGGGAATCCTGATGGAAGTCTTGTACTTGGTCATGAAACCGAC
>JAUVTM010000043.1 GCA_030601545.1 Syntrophobacterales bacterium | reverse complement strand
ATTCTTGCTCTCCACCCAGCAACCAATCTCCAGACTTCGCAATCGAGTTCATCACTTCCAAGGGATTCCTCTAGTGCCGACCTACCATCCTGCGTATCTTCTGCGTAATCCTCTCCAGAAGCGGAGGGTGTGGGAGGATGTACAGTTGCTTCTATCATTAGTGCGGGGGAGAACTGAGAGACCCGGGTAATGGGTTTTGCGGCAGGGCGGGGGCAATGTCAGAGTGTCCACTTTTAGTCTTGCTGTCAACAGCAAGAAGGGAACGAGAGTGTTTGGAAAGGAAAAAACATGCAGTTAGCAGCCAAGTCAGATGTATGCACCAATAAATTGAGGTTTTTGGTTGTCCTGGGAGGATTGGTGCTTGTCGTGCTGCTGTTATGTTCGCTTCCCCTTTCGCAGGCGGCAGATAAGCATATTACGGTCATCCGCATCGAGGAAAGTATCAATCCAGGAACGGCAGCGTTTTTATCGAGAGGAATACGACAAGCTGTGGAAGATGATGCGTCCTTGGTTATTGTCCAGTTGGACACCCCCGGTGGACTGGTTTCCTCCATGAGGACCATGATCAAAACTATTATGAATACTCCAACGACAGTGGTGGTTTTCGTATCACCCAGCGGCGCTCAGGCCGCTTCCGCCGGTGTGTTCGTTGTCATGGCTGCTGACATTGCTGCTATGGCGCCAGGCACCAATATAGGCGCGGCTCATCCGGTTGTGGCCGGAGGCAAGGGTATGGACGAAACCATGGATACCAAGGTGGTCAATGATCTTGTTGCATTCATAAAAAGTATAGCCACCAAACGCGGCCGCAATGCAGAGTGGGCAGAGGAAGCGGTGCGTAAGAGTGTATCAATCACCGCCGATGAAGCCCTAAAACTCAAAGTGATCGACCTGGTTGCCAGAGACGTGGATGACCTTCTGGTTCAGCTTGAAGGCTGGTCAGTTCAGACCAAAGAAGGCGAGAAGAAACTGGCGCTCAAAGGACTTCCTTTGGAAACTGTTCAGGAGAACCTGCGGGACAAAATTCTGAAGACCATTAGCAATCCGAATATCGCCTACTTACTCATGCTGATCGGTATGGCCGGCCTTTATTTTGAGCTTTCTCATCCGGGCGCTATTTTTCCGGGAGTTGTAGGCGGCATTTGCTTGATTCTCGCCTTTTACGCTTTTCAGACCCTTTCGGTGAATTACGCTGGTGTGCTTCTGATTATCCTGGGAGCCGTTCTTTTCCTCCTGGAGATCAAGGTGACCAGTTATGGTTTGCTCAGCGTCGGAGGGGTTATCTGCCTGACTCTGGGCTCCATCATGCTCTTCAACACTGGGACTCCAGGTTTGAGAATCTCATTGAGCGTGTTGATTCCGGCGGTGCTCATCATCTCTGGCTTTTTCATGACCGTGGCTTTCCTGGCTGTGCGGGCTTACATGGCCAGGCCCCGCACAGGCTACCAGGGATTGATCGGTAAGATTGCGGTAGCCAAAGAGTCCCTGGCACCGGATGGAAAAGTGTTTGTCCATGGAGAACTCTGGAATGCTACCTCCGAGGATATAGTTCCCGTTGGCTCGAAGGTAGAGGTGATAGAGGTGGAAAATTTGTGGTTGAAAGTACGAAAAATAGGTGATACAAAGCAATGATTTAATCGCCTGAGACTGGGGTTTACAGCATTTTTGCTGCCTCGACAGGAGGATAGCATGCCTTACACCATCATTTTCTTGATCGTACTTGCAGTCCTTTTCCTGGCCAGTGCGATTCGGATTTTGAACGAGTACGAGCGGGGGGTTGTATTCCGCCTTGGTCGGGTTATGGACAGGGCCAAAGGGCCGGGTCTTATTATCATCATTCCTGTAGTTGACAAGCTGGTGAAAATTAGCCTGAGATTGGTGGCCATGGACGTGCCGCCCCAGGATGTAATCACCCGGGATAATGTATCTGTGAAGGTTAACGCGGTTATCTATTTCCGGGTGATGGATTCCATTAATGCGGTGGTAGAGGTGGAGAATTACCTTTATGCCACCTCGCAACTGGCCCAGACCACCCTGCGGAGCGTGTGTGGACAAGCGGAGCTGGACGAGCTGCTTTCTGACCGGGAGAAGATAAATTCGGAGCTTCAAGGGATTCTAGACAAACACACTGATCCTTGGGGCGTGAAGGTGACAACTGTGGAAGTCAAACACATTGATTTGCCCCAGGATATGCAGCGGGCCATGGCTCGGCAGGCCGAAGCCGAACGTGAGAGACGCGCTAAAGTCATCAATGCTGAAGGTGAATATCAGGCCGCCAACCGACTGGCCGAAGCGGCCGAGATAATCTCTGAGCATCCAATGGCCTTGCAGTTACGCTATCTGCAGACACTTAGAGAAGTTTCTGCAGAAAACAATTCCACCATCCTCTTTCCCATTCCGATTGATCTGTTCAAGCCTTTTTTGAAGCTACAGGAAATGGTTGAAAAGAGTGAGAAGGAAGGCTCTAGCACGTGACCCTAGGCGAGCCAACAGGAGGCGTGCTGGATTCTCTATACTCAAGCCCAGAAGGGCAAAGGAGTTGGGGTATATGACGGAAAAGGAGCAAAAGGAGCTCAAAGAGGAAAAAGAGCCGAAAGAGGCAAAAGAGAAAAAAGAAGCAAAGGGGAAAAAAGAGCCGAAAGAGAAAAAGGAGCCAGAAGAGCTGAAAGAGCCAGAAGAGCCGAAAGAGCTAGAAGAGCCGAAAGAGCCAAAAGAGAAGAAAGAGCCAAAAGAGAAAAAAGGGTTCGGAGAAAAACCCTTGGATCGGATGACCGCCAAAGAGCTACGAGAGGTGGCCCTAGGCCTTGAAGGGATCGTCGGCGTACATGCAATGAACAAAAGTGAGCTTGTTGCCGCCATCAAGAAAGCCAAAGGAATTGTGGATGAGAAAAAGCGGCAGACGAGCACCGACGTACGCACCATCAAGCGAAAAATAAGGGAACTGCGCAGCCAAAAGGAGGCCATAAAGGAGGCGGGAGACAAAAAGAAAATAAAAATTCTCAGGCGGCGGATTAACCGGCTGAAGAAAAAGACCCGTCGGGCAGCCATGGCGGGATAGATTTAGCATAGCGCAAAGCGCCGAGCGCAGAGCGTTCAAGAACTCAAGAATCTTATCTGTAGAGGTCTGCTTCAAACCAACTATTTCCCACGACAGCGCAATACTTGTTTTCAGGGGGACGCGGGAACTGCTCGATGGACAGGCAACAGGCTCTTGATCTGCTGAACAACCATCTGAAGGCCGAAAATCTACGGAAGCATTGTCTGGCGACGGAAGCAATAATGCGGGCATTGGCCGAGCGGCTGGATGAGCCCGTGGATCTGTGGGGTATCGCGGGTCTGTTACACGATTTAGACTACGAACAGACTGCCGACCAGCCCTCGGAGCATGGACTGCGGACGGCTGACATCCTGGCCGGTAGTGATTTGCCACCTGAAGCGATCACTGCAATCAAGGCTCATAACGCAGAAGCTCTGGACGTGGAGCGGAAGTCCACGTTCGATTTCGCCCTGACCTGTGCCGAGTCTGTCACCGGTTTGGTTATAGCAACAGCCCTGGTCTATCCGGACAAGCGACTGGCGAGTGTAAAGCCTAGGTCCATCCTGAAGCGCATGAAAAAGAAAGATTTCGCCAGGCGGGTGAATCGAGATCAGATCAGGCTTTGTGAGGAAATAGGGGTACCGCTTGCCGACTTTGCGGAGCTGAGCCTGCGGGCCATGCAGGGTATCAGTGAAGAGCTTGATCTTTAGCATGATTCTTCATCTCAAAAAACAGATTGAAACAGCTGGTGCCAACCTCGTAGCAAAGCAGGGATGATTAGGAAAATGGACGAGCGTAAGAAAAAACGACTGACTGCCGCAGTTGCCGCGGTCTACAGATACCTTAGAAGTCAAGAAGAGCAGCAACTCGCCATGGCAGCGGTGAGTCAACCAGTTTCTGCTCCCGCCCTAGGGGCGGCAGGTCTGTGGTCCGCGTCTGGCAGACAGGCAATGATGGAAATGCGCAGATTACTTCAGTTGCGGGTGATGCGCTAGTGGACAGTATTTATTTAGTCATAGAAAACCTGGTCCACAGTGTCAGGTCAAACTACAATGGCTTTGCTAGTAAAGACGGCAGGCTGTTTTGCAGTACTGGGACATTAGAGTATCAGAAATTCCAAATCACAAATCACAAATATCAAATGGTTCGACAAGCTCACCACCCTGAGCCTAGTCGAAGGGCAAATAACAATGACCAAAATTGTCCGCGCTTCGCTTGGACTCCCCACCCTGCGGGGGGTCCCCAGTTTCAAAATTCGAAACCTGTTTTTTGTTTTGGTCATTGAATATTGGAATTTGATGTTTTTCAATGCTCCATTACTCCAGTAGACTGCTGCTTGAGGAAATAAAGAGCAACGCTTAAGGAAAGACTTAGAGGAGAGGATTATGGCAGAAAAACATGGAAAATTGACGGCTGGACTGGTGGAGGACAACGTAAAGGTGACCAATCCGGTCAAGATTCAAGATTTAACCTTTCGGGATGCGCACCAGTCCATCTTTGCCACCAGAGGGCGCACCGAAGACATGATACCCATAGCGGAGGAGATGGATAAGATTGGCTTTTGGGCCATGGGTGTGTGGGGTGGTGCAACCTTCGACACCATGCATCGTTTCCTTGGGGAAGATCCCTGGGAAAGGCCGCGGACACTCAAGAAGTACCTCAAGAATACGCCATTGCAGATGTTGCTCCGAGGACAGAATCTTGTGGGTTATCGCAATTATGCCGATGATGTGGCCAAGATATTTGTGGAGCGAGCAGCGGAAAACGGCATTGACGTGTTCCGGGTGTTTGATGCAGTGAATGACTTGCGCAATTTCGAGACGGTTGTGCCTATCATTAAGAAAATGGGCATGCATTTTCAGGGTGCGATCTGTTACTCACTCACCGAGCCTCGAATGGGTGGGGAGGTATATAACACTGACTACTACGTAAAGAAAGCTAAACAGTTGGAGGACATGGGGGCAGACACGGTGTGTATTAAGGACATGGCGGGTCTCATCTCGCCCTACGATGCCTACATACTGATCAAAGCCCTCAAAAAAGAGATAAAGGTACCGATTCATCTACACAGTCACTTCACCTCAGGCCAGTCGTGTATGACCTTATTGAAGGCTATAGAGGCAGGAGTGGACATCGTTGACACGGTTTTGTCACCCTGGGGCTATCGCACATCGCACCCGGCACTTGAGCCCCTGGTGATGACCTTGAAGGGGACAAATCGAGACCCAGACTTTGACATCAAGCAGCTGGCGAAGCTTGGTGAATATCTGGAGAAGATATCTCCAAAGTATCGACACCTTCTGAACGATACCAAGCTTTCGATCATAGACATCAATGTGCTTCTGCATCAGACTCCCGGTGGAATGCTCTCCAATCTGGTCAACCAGCTAAGAGACATGGATGCCCTGGATCGTATCGATGAGGTGTTTGCCGAACTGCCGCGGGTACGCAAAGAGTTGGGCCAGGTACCGCTGGTCACGCCCACCAGTCAGATTGTCGGCATTCAAACCGTCAACAATGTGCTCTTCGATACTGAGGGTGAGCGCTACAAAATGATCACCGCGCAAGTGAAGGATCTCTGTTACGGCTTGTATGGCGAGACACCTGTACCCATAGATCCTGAGGTTAGAAAGAAAGTTTTGAAAGGCTACGAGCGTGGAGAAAAGCCCATCACAGTAAGACCGGCAGATGTGCTGGAACCGGAATTGGATAAAGCCAAGGCCGTGGCCGGAGACCTGGCCAAAGACATTGATGATTTGCTGATCGTCGCTCTTTATCCCACCACCGGTGTTCGTTTCTTGAAGTGGAAATATGGCCTGGAAGAAGTCCCCGACGAGGTCAAGCCCAGAACTCTGGAGCAGGCGAAGGAAGAGGAGCATCTAATTGCTCTGGCCAAGGCCGGCAAGCTGGTGGAAAAGGTGGAAAAGCCAGCGCCGGAGAAGACTCCAGGACTTCGGGCCTTCAATGTGTTTGTGGATGGCGAGTATTTTGAAGTGGAAGTAGATGAAGTGGGAGGTGCACCTGTGGTGACGGCGGTGACTCCCATGATGCCACAACCTGTGGCAGCGCCGGCTCCGGCAGCCGCCATTGCCCCTGCAGCTCCTGCGCCGGCTCCTGCGGCTGCGCCCACTCCAAAACCGGCGGTGGAAGGAGGAACACCCATTGAGGCGCCCATGCCGGGAATGGTCATTCGCTATGAGGTCAAAGAGGGTGATTCAGTCAATGAAGGAGACGTGGTCCTTATTCTCGAGGCCATGAAGATGGAAAACTCCATTGCTGCACCCGCTTCCGGTACGGTGCTTTCTATACCTTTCAAGAACGGCGATTCGGTGCAAAAAGGAGATACGCTGGCTGTCATCGGCTAAAAGCTCCTATAGCCATTCTGCAGGGGCGGACTCCCGATTGGGTTCGCCCCTTTCTAAATTTATGCAACCTATCTCGGAAGAGACTTTTAACCACAAAGATCACGAAGAGCACAAGGAATTAGATGAAAAGTTGATCTGGCACAAAATGGGTCAAGGGGGAGGCTACTCCACCACGAGCACGATTCGCGCCATTTATGGCAGTGTATCTTTTGAGAAAGCATCAAATCTTCATGCTGGCCTTTGCGCGGCTAAGAGTGGAAGGAGAGGTGGCTCAGGTGCTCGTTGTTGCGCAGCCTCCCCCTTGACCATGGCTTTTCCCCAATTAGTCCTGAAAAATGGGGAAACTCCTGCATTTGATCCCTTTGTGCACTCTGTGGTTCAAACTGCTTTGGAGGATTGTATGACGGCAGCTCCAGTGTTTGAGACCGACTTCCCAGGCCTCCCCCTAAAAGCACGGGGAAAGGTAAGAGACATCTATGATTTGGGGGAGCACTTACTTATTGTGGCCACAGACCGAATTTCCGCTTACGACGTGATAATGCCCACAGCCATTCCTGACAAAGGCAGGATTCTAACCACCATCTCCTCTTTTTGGTTTAGGGCACTGGCCGAGGTGGTGGAAAATCACCTGGTAGCCACAGAGGTAGAAAATTTTCCAGAACAATGCAAGCCTTATGCTAAGGCGCTTGCAGACCGGAGCATGCTGGTGACCAAAGCCGAACCCTTGCCGGTGGAGTGTATTGTTCGTGGTTATCTTAGTGGTTCAGGATGGAGAGACTATCGCAGCGATGGATCGGTGTGTGGCATAAAACTGGCGGAAGGGCTGCTGGAATCAGCTCGTCTCGAGTCGCCCATATTCACCCCCTCCACCAAAGCTGAAAAAGGAAGTCACGATGAAAATATCGACTTCGACACCCTCTGCCATCAGGTGGGAACAGATTTGGCGGAACAGCTCCGTGATCTGAGCTTGGCACTCTATGAAAAGGGGGCGGCCATGGCCGGCCAGCGAGGCATCATCGTTGCCGACACTAAGTTCGAGTTCGGTCTGGTCGGAGGCAAGCTCACTCTCATCGATGAGATCCTTACTCCGGATTCGTCCAGATTCTGGCCAGCCGATCGCTATCAGCCCGGCAGGAGCCAGCAGAGCTTCGATAAGCAGTATTTGCGTGATTACCTCGATCAGTGCGGCTGGGATCGGACGCCGCCGGCACCAGTATTGCCTGACGAAGTGGTGCGCAACACCCGGACCCGCTACCTGGAGGCCCTGGAACGTCTCACCAAGAGTTAGGAGCGGGATCATGCTTGAAAAGGAATCTTACTCGATCCAGCTTGATGAGGTGGATTGGAATGACACCTCCTGCCTGATCACTTACGGCCCTCTTCCAGATAAGTTAACCCTCTCCATCCAAACCGTTGGCTTGATCCAGAAACCTTTGCTTCAGCGCAAAAGAGATGGACTTTTGCGAATCGTCTGCGGCAGCCGTCGTTTGGCGGTTTGCAAACACCTTGGGCTGGAACCCTTGTCTTGTGAAGTCTTGTCCACTTCTGCATCACTTGACACGTGCTTGCGGATGGCCATCTATGACAACGTTACTCAAAGGGATTTAAATCCTGTGGAGAAATCTTTGGTTCTCACCAAGATGGCCCAACACTTGGACCAGGCACAGCTCATTCAAGAATTCATGCCTCTTCTGAACCTGGAGCCCAGTACCGTGCTTTTTAGTCGGTATAAGAAGTTGCTACCCTTGGAGGAAAGCATCCTTGATGCCATAGCTAGGGGTACACTTCACGAGCGGATAGGCTTTGTTCTTTCACCCCTGGAGCAGGGAGACCGTCTCGCCTTCTTCAACTTTTTTCAAGAGCTTCCCTTCAGTGTGAGTGTGCAGGAGGAATTGGTGGAGACGGTTGTGGAAATAGGACAGAGGGACAATCTTACCCCGAGACAGGTTCTGGATAGTGAAGAGGTGAATGATCTGCGGCGGGCCCACAAAAGGCCGGCACGGCAACGAGCTCAGGAGATTCGCAAACAGCTGTTGGCTACAAGGGCTCCCCGGCTTGCCGCCCGCAAAGAGAGATTTGACAGAGAGGTCGGTGGACTTGGACTGCCAGCTGGAGTGCGCTTGGTTCCTCCACCTTATTTCGAGGGGCCCAGATGGAGTTTGGAATGTACCTTCGAGCGCGGCGATGAGTTGGCAACGCGGCTGAGACAGTTGGCTGAACTGGCCGATCAGCCTGAGTTCAAAAGAGTTATGGAAAGCGAATGAAGTATCGTCCAGAAAGGTTGGTTATTGAAAAGGAGGTTGCCGACAGCCCGCTGGTAAAGAAAATCCTGGAAACCTTACCGGACACACCCGTAGATTGGGTTGACCAGCTCAAAGAAGATGCGGATGGGGAGAATGGAAACGTTCTTGAAATCGTGAAATTTCGAGGAAGGTTTATCAAACCCTGCCCGGGTACCCGCTTTTACAATTGCTGCGGCTACCAGATCCTTAACCTGGGAATTCAATGCTCCCTTGGTTGCACCTACTGCATACTACAAGCATATTTTGCCAGCAGCAACGTGCGACTTTTTGCCAATCTGGACGACGCCATACAGCAGTTGACGGAACATCTTAACAATTCCCGTAGGCACATACATCGTATCGGTACAGGTGAGTTTACGGACAGCCTGCTCTTAGATCCTCTGATTCATCTCAGTGAGAATCTAGTACCATTTTTTGCCGCTCAACCAAATGCGATTCTCGAACTGAAAACCAAGACTGCCCAGGTGGATCTTCTCGAAAAAATGGATCATCGAGGCCACACTATTGTGGCTTGGTCACTTAACCCGCCCCAGGTAATCGCCGAAGATGAAGCTGGTGCCGCCACTTTGGCAGAGAGACTGGAAGCAGCACAGCGTTGCCAAGAGTGGGGCTATCGGGTTGCTTTTCATTTTGATCCACTTCTGGCTTATCCTGGGTGGCAACAGGGTTACAGAGAGGTTGTGGATCGCCTTTTCTCTAGTGTGGACCCAGAAGGCATCGCCTGGATCAGTCTGGGCACCCTTAGGTTCATGCCGTCGCTAAAGACTGTAATTCAACAACGGTACCCAAACACCTCGATTCTGTATGAAGAGTTTATCCCAGGTTTGGACGGAAAGCTGCGCTACTTTCGCGATCTCAGGGTAAAAATGTATGCTCACCTGAACGAGTTGTTACTTGGAATCCATAAGGATCTCTGCGTTTATCTCTGTATGGAGAGTGACGATGTGTGGCGGGAGGCTTTTGGATTCACGCCGGCGGAACGTGGTGGCCTCAGCGCTGCACTTGACAGACAGGCGTTTGTTTGAGTTACGCCAGCCGTCCGATTTGACACTGCTACAAACCTTTGTTAGCTTCAGCCCTGGGAGGGACTCCTCCTGGTAGTAACTACCCTGTGGTCCATGGGTTAGAGGTCGCTTAGCGTAGGAACGGATGGTGCAAAAGGTTAGACGAACTCTTCGAATACGAGACTTTGCCCGCGAGACCTTAATGGCTCGCTTCATTCGCAAGATAGTGGTACCACTGCTACGTGTGTGGTTCGGTACCTGCCGGGTAACTATTCTCAATGAAGGGGTCTACCGGGATTACTTCCTTTCCGATCAACCCATTGTTGGGGGCACGTGGCACCGCGGCGCCGTCTATTTCCTTTACTTTTTCGGTAAGCTCCAGCCAAGGATTATGATCAGCCAAAGCAAGGACGGGGAGATTCTTGCGCAGTATGCCTCAGGCTTTGGTGTCGTTCCGGTACGTGGATCCTCCAGCAAGGGGGGCAGGGAAGCTCTGGAGCAGATGCGGCATCATTTGACAAGCGGCGGTAAGGCCTGTGCTACGGTTTTGGATGGCCCCCGGGGTCCAGCCTACGTGGCCCAAAAAGGTATGATAGTTTTGTCCAAGCTCACCGGGGCGCCATTCATTCCGGCTATCTGGTCAGCCAACCGCACCCTCACCCTGCGAAACAGCTGGGACAAAATGATCTTACCTCTTCCGTGGACTAGGGTCTGCATAGCCATCGGTGACCCGATTCACATTGCCGCAAACACCACAAAAAAGGAAATGGAGCGCTACAAAAAGCTGGTTGAGGAGCGGCTTAACACCATGATGGTGGAGGTGGATCGCCAATGCGGCTATCGAAGATAGCCAAATACCAAATCACAAAGACTGAGGTTTCAGGTTTCAGTGTTCAGGTTTCAGCTTCTATGTTTCTTTTTCCTGACACCTGACACCTGACACCTGACACCTGAACCCCGACATCTTAAAGCCTGACACCCGACACCTGAAACCCTAAAATTTGGAATTTTCAGCCAACCCAATACTCCAGTACTCCAGTACTCCAAAACAGCTCGGCATCTTTACGGTGACTAAATATGCTCAAGCGTTTCACACTCACCTTGACTCTCGTTCTACTCGCCTGCGGGTTGGCCTCCCCAGCGGCAGATGCTGATTCGCCGCCTGTTAAAGTGCGCTGGGTGGATGACGGTGATACCATTGTAGTCGCAGGAGGCGAACGGGTGCGATACCTTGGTATCAATACCCCTGAGGTTGCGCACAAAGACAAGCCGGGTGAGCCTTTTGGTGATGAGGCTAAAGCTTTCAATAAGAAGCTAGTACAGGGCCGCTGGATAAACCTGGAGGTGAGTGAGCAGCAACGCGACCACTATGGGCGGTTACTGGCATACGTTTTTCTCGAAGATGGAACCTTTGTGAATGGTGAACTGGTTCGCCAGGGGTATGCCCACCTGTTACGCAAACAGTCAAAGTTACGTTACTGGAAACGGCTACTGGCTCTTCAACGCCAGGCCCTGAAGGAAAAAAAGGGTATGTGGTCGCTACCTGTTGTCAAGCCGGAGAAGTTCTATGTTGGGAACAAACGCAGCTGGATCTTGCATCGGCCTCACTGCCAGTTTGGCCGAAAGACAGCCGCTGGTAATCGAGTCAGATTCAGAGATCGTTATGAAGCTTTGTACCATGGATTCAGCCCTGGTCGTCACTGTAAACCCTAA
>JAUVTM010000331.1 GCA_030601545.1 Syntrophobacterales bacterium | reverse complement strand
TAGACCTTGTAATCCCCGGGTGGGGGACGCTTGAGGTGCAGAATGCTCTCTTTGATCTGAATGGCACTCTGGCCCTGGACGGGATCTTGCCGGAGGCCGTCAAGGAAAGGCTGCACCGCCTGCAGGAAATGCTTGCGGTTTATGTGGTTACTGCTGATACTCATGGGACAGTTGCTGATCTATTGAGGGATTGTGCTGACCTTGCGATTGCGCGGATTGAGGTTGGAAACGAGGCCGAGCAAAAATGCGACCTTCTTGAAAAACTGGGAGCTTCACATACGGTTGCTCTTGGCAACGGCGCCAATGACGCTTTAATGCTCCGTAAGGCCTGCCTGGGGATTTGTGTGATGCAAGGGGAAGGAACCGCCTTGCAGGCCCTCCTGGCCAGTGATGTTCTGGTGCGTGATGCGGATGAGGCTTTAGACCTGCTTCTGAAACCGGCCCGCCTGATAGCTACTTTGCGGTCCTAGCCCGGATATTTTATGAATCACTTGCTGCGACCACGGATATGGCCGTCCTTCCTGGCGTCCTCAGGTGTCGGCCCCTGCGACGTACCGTTCAGGTACGCCTCGGAACCAACACCCTGCGGTTCCCAGGTGGCACGCCCATCTTCGCGGTCTCGCGACAGCAATTCATGAAATATCCGGGCTAACCATGGAGGTGAGCGCAAAATCTTGGCAAAGCTCAGCGCGCAGGTAGGAAGAAGAAAACAGATACAGGTAGAGTCGCGGTTCTCCCGTCCACAGGCAGAGGGTCAAGTTTTAGCGACTGTTGATTTTATGTCGCAATACACCGGAACACTTGAAGGTGACTACCTTCCGCGGTGAGAGCATAATGGGATCGCCGGTCTGGGGGTTACGGCCGCGCCTCTGATTCTTCTCCTTCACACTGAATTTACCAAAACCGCTGATCAGGACGTCCTCGCCCTCCTCTAAGGTCTTCTTAACCATCTCGAAGAGGGTTTCGACAATCTCTGCGCACTCGCTTTTGGTGAAGATGTTTCTTGCAAACAGGTTTTCTACAATATGCGCCTTCGTTAACGTCATAGATGACTCCCCCTCCTGAAATTCCTTGATCGACTTCCCTCTCTGGCTGGACTAATTTACTAAATACAGGATAATTCTGAATAATTCAAGAGAAAAATCTCATTGGCCCCAAAGAAAACATCCGAATTGAACATTCACGGGCGTCTAAGGCTCGCATAGAGTTGTCTTGGCCAACATCGTTTAAGATAATAATATCCAATAGTTATAGCTTTGAGTTTCTTCTGCTATCCTTTGGGAGAAAAAAATAGAGGAAACAGCACAAATGTATTGTTTGTGCTGTTTCCCCGAAATCAGTGTGGGTGCTGATTTTTTTATCAGGTTTGGTGGCGGTGCAGGGACTTGAACCCCGGACACTGCGGATATGAGCCGCATGCTCTGACCTGCTGAGCTACACCGCCATAACGTAGGGGTTTCATACTCAACAGTGCCCCTATTGTCAACAAAAAAAACCAGAGGCCATCCCAAAATCAGAAGGGATTGGCGTGTAATGGAAGGGTAATTTAGGAGACCAACAGTTTTGCTATGGTAATGAGTTGGCCTCTGTCAGTGGTCCGTGGTCAGTAGTCCGTTGTAGAGGAAAACGTAGAACGCGTAGAGCAAAGTGCCACACCCCATGCCCTCTACGCAACTGACAACAGACAACGGACTACGGACGTGACATAGTCCCAAGCTGCGTTGACAAACCCCAGAGATTAAGTTACAAGAAGCCGACCTTACTCCAAAGACCACTTTGGGTCTCTGCCGGGGGATACTAACGACTTAAACGCCGGCTCCATGGCCAAGAATCGGTAGGTGCTTTATGTCTTTCGAATGCCCGCATTGCGGAGAAGTACTCGGTGAGTTGACTTGTCAGGCTTGCCAGCGCTCGCTTCCCGAGGG
>JAUVTM010000158.1 GCA_030601545.1 Syntrophobacterales bacterium | reverse complement strand
GTTGCAATTTTCACAGTTATATTCAAAAATTGGCATAATATTCCTCCTCATTCACTAGGAATTACAATAAATATAATAACTCAGTAGTCTCACGGCAAGGGGCATGAAGGATTGTGGATTTCGGATTGCGGATTGCGGATTGCGGATTTAAAAAAAGCAGGCAGAAGACAGCAGGCAGAGGGCATAGAGCATAGGGCATAGGGCATGGGGAAAAAACAAGAGTGACGCGGGGACGCGGAGAAACGGCGAGACGGGGATTAGGGGTCAAAAGTCAGACGACAGAAATTCTTATGTGGGAGCGGCTTTTAGCCGCGATCAAGTGATTTCATAGCCTTTAACGCCTTCAACGAATCAACTAATTCTCTAATCAACTAATTTCCGAAAACTCGTTATTGAATCCCAGTGACTGAAGGGTGGTGTTTGCCATGAAAATAGCGACCTGGAATGTGAACTCGATTCGAGTGAGGTTGGAAGCGGTCTTGGATTGGATGGACCAAGCGCAACCTGATGTTCTCTGTCTGCAAGAAATAAAGGTCACCGATGAACTATTTCCCGCCGCCTCCTTTGAGACTCTGGGCTACCGATTGGCTGTCAGTGGGCAGAAGACCTACAACGGGGTGGCC
The DNA here is from genome assembly GCA_030601545.1 of Syntrophobacterales bacterium. Classification (GTDB taxonomy): domain Bacteria; phylum Desulfobacterota; class Syntrophobacteria; order BM002; family BM002; genus BM002. Next base: position 4,487 of record JAUVTM010000158.1, on the reverse strand, counting down.
ATCGTCAGCAAGCACGATATGACCGCAGTCCTGACAGGGTTTCCGGACTATGACGCAGAGGGACATAAACGATTGGTTGCTGCAACAATAGGTAAGGTGAGGGTGGTGAACGTTTATGTTCCCAATGGGTCAGCCCCGGATTCGCCGAAGTTCTCTTATAAACTGGAATTCATCAGCCAGCTTCATAAGTACTTGGAGAGTTTGCACGTTCCCGAGGAATTTTTGGTTCTAACCGGAGATTTTAACATCGCCCCAGAACCCCGAGACGTCTACGATGCTGATGAGATGGAGGGAGAGATTGGTTTCCACCCCAGGGAGCGGGCCGCCCTAGAAGAATTGAGGAGCTGGGGATTTGAGGATGTCTTTCGGAACCATCGGACAGAAAGTGGTCTCTATAGTTGGTGGGACTACAGGGCTGGTGCCTTCCGGCGTGACATGGGGCTCAGGATCGATCATATCTGGGCTTCGCCACCACTTGCTGCTCTGAGTATAGAGAGCGGCATGGACAAGGGGCAGCGTTCTCTCCACAAGCCCTCTGACCACATTCCGGTTTGGGCCACATTTGATCTAGGCTCGCTTCGCTCACCAGCATAGCGGTAAGCGCATTTGGGGCGGGACGGGAGGTCGGGCGAGACGAGCGAGAGGGGAAAGTTATCCGTTATTCGTTAATCGTTATTCGGGTGTTTTCAAGGCACCCTTTTTCAGGGTTACCATTCCAAGTCATTAGAGATTATTCTCTCGTATAACTAGTAACGTATAACGTATAACCAATAACCTGCGTTGTGCCTGCTGAATTACCTTTTCTGGAAAAAGACCAAGGTGCGCCCGCCTCGGCCGTGGGGGAGTTCCAGCGAAACGAAGCGACTGAGCTCGAGACTTTCTGCCAAGGCGAGATCCTCGAGCCTGCTCTGTTCCTCTGCAGTGGTGGGGCCTAACATGGCAACCAGTGTAGTGCTCGACTCCATGAGGGGAGAAACCAGCTGGAGCAATGGTGCCGGCCGCCGAAAAGCACGGGAGATGATAGTGTGAAAAGGGTTCTCTGGTCGCTCCATTTCCTCAACGCGGCTGTGCAGTACGGTGACCCCCTCGAGCCCCAAGGTGCGAATGAGGTGTTTTATAAAGGAGACCTTTTTTCGGCTTGCCTCCACCAGTTGGACCTCGAGCTCAGGACAGGCGATCTTGAGGGGAATGGAGGGAAACCCCGCTCCTGAACCGATATCCAGAAGCCTGCCAGAACAGTCTAGGTATGGAAAAGGAGTGAGGGAGTCAGTGAAGTTTTTGATAATGATATCATCAGGATTCCTTATGCCGGTGAGGCTAAATGTCCTGTTCCACTCCAGAAGCTCCTGCAGGTAGAGCCAGAAGAGCTCAAGCTTTGATGCGGTCAGGGAGACGCCCACCTCTTGGGACGCCTGCCGGAGCAAGTCAATGAGTTTGTCCTTATCCAATCTATTTCCCCATGCAAAAAATGCGTCCATAATTGCTTCTTTACGGTCTACCATCCTTGTACCAGAAAAAGCAATCATCTGAATTCCCTCTGGATTGCCTGTCATTGATTTCCAGTGCCATGGCACTTAGTATAAGTTCCACAGGTTCATTCGAATCTAAGAAATCTGGTTCTGTCCCGCATAGCGGGATCCTCGATGGGCCAGTCTAAGATCCCGCCTTGCGGGGGTCAGAGTTCAATGGCTTTACCTGAGGTTATATTGTGCAGAGCTTTCAGTCCAACTTGGAGGGGGATTAAGCCTCTTTTATATTTTGAATATCGAAACTGGGGACCCGCCCGCAGGGTGGGGAGTCCGAAGGACAATATCGAACAAGGAATTTCGAACAGCAGAAATTTTTGAAAAAATAAGACAATGTTTTTCACTTCAATATTCTGCGGTTCCTTGTTCTGCGGTTCTGCTGTTCATATTCTCGACGACTTGATAGCTGAAAGTTGAATGCTGAGCGCTATCGGGGAGACCGAAGCCGGCGGTCTTGTAGCCCCCTCTGGAAGTGGCTAAAAGCCCCTCATGGCCTGGATTCTTTACTTTTCTTAGGGTCGGCCATCCAGGCAGTGCCAGCCTTGAATCATTTTGACTTAAGTCATGGCAGTGGCTGTGAGCATATTTTATAAATGGTTTAAATAAGGATTTTTCATGCGAAATAGCGGGAAAAAACTGGATCTTGTTCTTCTCTTTTTGCTGATTGTGATCGTGGCAGGCCTGCCCCTTGGCATCCAGGCGTATGATCGCTTCTTAGAGCCTTCAAAGCCCCCCTCCGGAGCTAAAGAATTTACCCTGACGGGAAGCGCCCAACGAGGTTGGTTGTTAGGAGAGGTTCAAGCGTATGATATTGTCTCTCTCCGGCAAGAAAATGGGCCGGTTGAGCAGCCTGTACTAGAGGTCTCAAAAGGTGATCAGGTGGTATTAAAGTTGCGAAGCAGTGACGTGACTCACGGGTTTAGCCTAAAGGCTTATGATATTTATATTGCGGATGGCATTAAGCCTGGAAAGACCGTTTTTGTTTCTTTCAAGGCAGACAAGGCCGGCACCTTTTTCTTTTATTGCAATGTCTTCTGTGGAGACATCCATCAGCACATGACTGGCACACTGGTGGTCAAGGATTGAGTAGCCCGGATCTTTCATCACGCCCAGGCGTGACTGTGACCGCTTCTAACCCTGCCACAGGCAAACCGAATTATCTCCCACCGACTTAACTTTTTAAAAGACCCCTGGACTAGTCCTATTTCAGGAGCCGCGTCTGGTGAAGATGAGCAAAAAAAAGGTTATTTTTTTTATTCTTTTTAGTTTCGAATTAGCGGTGATAATCCCCCTGGCAATTGCCTTTATCCCCGTTGAGACCCGCACTCGATATATCTCTGTGGATGCCAAAAAGTACGGCTATTTCCCTTCAAGAATTGTGGTGAACAAAGGGGATAAGATTGTCTTAAGGCTTTCCTCTCTTGACGTCCCCCACGGGTTTCTTCTGGACGGTTATCCCATCGAATTGATCGTGAGAAAGGGTTTAATGTTCCAGAAGCATAGCTTGCATCATGATGCGGACAAACTAATGACCGGTTGGGACTCGGTTTCTAAGGTTAAATTCGTTGCGAATAAAACAGGAAAATTTACTTTCAGGTGCACACAAACCTGCGGAAATCTCCATCCTTTTATGACCGGGGAATTGGTTGTAAGGCCCAATACGCCATATCATCTTTTCATCTCACTATCGATATGGATAGTTTTTGCAGTGTTCATATTGATTCAAAACAACCCCCGCGCTCGCTTTGCCGATTTCAAGCGGATCAACATTTTGGAAGCCCTCCCCTGGTTAAAAAGGCTAATTAAACTTCGCAGTTTTCAATTTTTGCTGATATTGCCAAATTTCATCGTCTTTTATCTATTTATACTCAGCAGCCTGTGGGGAAGCCCTGTGGGAAACCGCAACATCGCAATTGTATTTGTATGGATCTTGTGGTGGTTCTTGCTGAAAGCCATTTTGGTCCCCCTGGGGGGAAGGCTCTGGTGCCTGATGTGCCCGTTACCGGTGCCAGCCGAATGGCTCTCTCGCAGAAGCCTGACCGCTGTCAGGTACATCCAAGAGCCGTTTAAGAGATTGCATCACCGCTTCATTGGTCTTCAAAAGGACTGGCCTGGAAAGATGCAAAATATTTGGCTGCAAAATATCCTCTTTCTGGTCCTGATTTCATTTGGCATGATCTTGATCACCCGCCCCATAGCCACCGCTATTCTGTTCTTAATTATTCTGGCCATAACCTTCGTGCTCGCCCTGATCTATCGCCACAGGGTTTTCTGCTTGTACCTGTGCCCGGTGGGCGGATTTTTGGGCAACTATTCCATGGCATCTATGACCGAAGTGCGTGTGATAGATCCAGAAGTGTGCCTGAAGCATAAGGAAAAGTCCTGTTATGCAGGAGGACCTGATGGCTGGGCCTGTCCCTGGAATCAATATGTCGGGAAAATGAACCGGAACAACTACTGCGGGTTATGTACGGAATGCATCAAAAGCTGCCCCAAGGACAACGTCTCAATTTTTATAAGGCCCTTTGGCTCAGATAGAATTCTCAGAGGGTATGATGAAATGTTCAATGCAATCATCATGCTGGTAGTGGCCATCGCCTTCAGCATTACCATGCTAGGCCCCTGGAGTTTCATCAAAGATGCAGCAAATGTGACCGAGAGCGGACAGATCATTCCCTTCCTGATATACCTTGCCGCAATCTGGGCTTCCGCCCTTCTAGTATTTCCGGGCCTCTTTATGTTGAGCGCCAAAGGAGCCCATCGCCTTGCCGGAAGTCAGGTAAACAGCCGGGATATGACTTTGAGACTTTCGTACATTCTGATCCCGGTAGGCATCTTTGCCTGGATTGCTTTCAGCCTGCCCACTGTGATGGTCAACTATGGTCACATTGTTGCAGTATTATCTGATCCTTTGGGTTTGGGATGGGATCTATTTAACACCGCAAATTCTCACTTCAAACC
>JAUVTM010000097.1 GCA_030601545.1 Syntrophobacterales bacterium | reverse complement strand
TTTCCTGAGCTTGGCGTACAAATCCAGCTGCTCCCACTTCTCCATAATGACCGGCTCTCTTTTCGCCAGGTTGGCCTTCATGGGAAAGTCCGTTCGAGGCAAATTGAGCGTTTTTTTATAGTCCATCCATCTCTCCAAGGCTGTCCAATCTCGCACTGTGTGTAGCAAAATGCAGAAATGCTGAAGTTAACATACCGCCTCTCATTGTCAAGAAAAATGTCCTGTGGTTTGACAGTGACTGAGGTTTCAGTGTTCCCCGCTGCCGCTTCGCTTCAGACGGGATTTCCGCTTCGCTCCAACACGTTTCAGCACGCATGGAGGTTTCAGGTGTCAGTGTTCAGTGTTCAGGTTTCAGCTTCTATGTTTTTTTCTGACACCTGAAACCTGACACCTGACACCTGGTAACTGAATGATGCTTGACAAGACACTTGATTTGTAGCATAAGCTACCTCCTTAATAACAAGCTGTCCTTGCAGCAGCCAGCAATTCATTAACATTGCCCATCGTCGATGTTTCTGATAATATTTTTTGAATTAAGAGTCTAACCACGAAAACAAGGGATTGAATACTATGCCGCAGTCCTCAAGCGCAACATCCATTCCGACTCACGAGAGATTCACCGAGCGTATCTTTGAGGTGGAACTCGAGCGCTCCATCGCTCGAGCCAATGAGTCCCTGCTTGCCCTCCAGCATTCCGATGGCCACTACCGTTTCGATCTAGAGGCCGACTGTACCGTCCCTGCCGAGTACATCCTTATGATGCACTATATGGATGAGATCGACGATGAACTCGCGGCCAAAATCGCTGTTTATCTTCGTGAACACCAGTGTGAAGACGGTGGCTGGAATCTTTACTGTGGGGGGGACTTTAACCTCAGTTGTTCCGTAAAAGCTTACTATGCTCTGAAGTTGGCGGGCGACAACCCTGATGCCCCCCATATGGTGAAGGCCCGCAAGGCCATCTTGGCTCACGGCGGCGCAGCCCGCTCCAATGTATTTACCCGCATTACTCTGGCTCTTTTTGGCCAGGTACCCTGGAGGGGAGTACCCTTCATCCCTGTAGAAATCATACTCTTGCCCCGCTGGTTTCCCTTTCATCTGAGAAAAGTTTCGTACTGGTCGCGCACCGTAATGGTTCCCCTGTTCATTCTCTGCACCCTAAAACCCCGGGCCAAAAATCCGAGGCAGGTCCACATTCTGGAGTTGTTTACTACGCCTCCTGAACAGGAAACAAACTATTTCCCCATACGCTCCCCTCTCAACCGAGTGTTTCTGGCCCTCGACAAGGCAGGGCGCCTCATTGAGCCGTTCATTCCTCGCGGTGTTCGGAATCGTGCTATGAACAAGGCAGAAAAATGGTTTATTGAACGACTCAACCACACTGATGGTCTCGGTGGTATCTTCCCTGCCATGGTCAATGCCCTGGAAGCCCTGGAAGTCTTGGGCTATCCAGCAGATCATCCCCATCGGGTGAGCGCCAAGCAGGCCCTGGAAAAGCTCTTGGTAATAGGTGAGGATTCGGCCTTCTGCCAGCCGTGTCTCCCCCCCATGTGGGATACCTGCCTCGCCGGTGCAGCACTACTCGAAGTAACCGGAGGCGAACCCACAGACGACCTTTTGCGCGCCCTGGATTGGCTCAAAGAACGGCAGTTGTCCGATGAACCCGGTGACTGGAGAGAGAATCGCCCTCATCTCGAAGGCGGCGGCTGGGCCTTTGAGTATGCGAATCCACACTATCCCGACCTTGACGATAGCGCCGTAATAGCATGGGTCATGCATCTAACCGGACTGGAGCGTTACCGCGAGTCAATACGGCGGGCCGCAGATTGGCTCGCTGGGATGCAGTCAAAAAATGGCGGTTTTGGCAGCTTTGACGCCGACAATTCCTACTATTACCTCAATGAAATCCCTTTTGCTGATCACGGGGCCCTGCTTGACCCGCCCACCAGCGACCTCACGGCCCGCTGTATAACCCTGCTGGCGACGGTTGACAAAGTAGGCTATTGGAAAACGATTGTTGCAGGGCTCGATTTTATACGCCGCGAGCAGGAGGCCGACGGCTCATGGTTCGGGCGTTGGGGCACCAACTACATTTACGGCACCTGGTCGGTACTGGTGGCCTTGGAAGCGGCTGGCGAGAATCCCAACCAACCTTACATCCGGCGGGCGGTGGAATGGCTGAAGTCTACCCAGCGTCCCGATGGCGGCTGGGGTGAGACGTGCTGCTCCTACTCTGACCCGGCGTTGGCCGGCAGTGGATGCGATAGTACCTCCTTTCAGACCGCCTGGGCCATGCTCGGTCTCATGGCTGCCGGCGAAGCCGACTCTCCCCACGGGCGACGCGGTACCGAATATTTGCTGCATAGCCAGACGGACCATGGTCTGTGGCAGGATGAGGTGCACACCGCGCCCGGCTTCCCGCGGGTTTTTTACCTGAAATATCACGGCTACGACAAGTATTTCCCCTTATGGGCCCTGGCTCGCTACCGCAACTTTTTGCGCGCAAAAACAACTTGAGAATACTAGGAATTGTAGCAGCGCTAAAGTCCGAGGCCCGCAGTCTGACAATGCTTCCAATAGGAGCCGACGGCCTCATTTGGCTGAACGAAACCACTCTCCTAAAGGTCGCCGGCATTGGCGCCAAACATGCGCTAGCTGCTTCAGAGCTCCTGATAGCTGAAGGTGCAACCGCTTTGCTTAGCTGGGGCAGTGCAGGGGCACTTCACCCAAAACTCTCTCCAGGCAACCTGATCCTTCCCAAGAGTGTGATTGCTTCCCAGAAAGATGTTTTCCCCACTGATGCTGCCTGGCATAACCGGCTGGTAACCCGACTGACTAACCGTTTTGAGATCTATAGCGAACCTTTGGTGCAAAGCCCCATTGTGCTCGCGAGCCCAATGGATAAGTTGGACTTTTTCAAAAAGCACGACGCCATAGCGGTGGATATGGAAAGTGGCTCGGTGGCAGAAATGGCAAGCAGGGCAAACCTGCCTTTCATGGTTATCAGGGCCATTGCTGATACCTCAGACATGACTATTCCCGCCAGCGCCCTCAATGCAATTGATGAATATGGCAGATTGAGGCCAATGCGGCTTTTGAGTAGTCTGGCTCGAAAACCGTTTGATCTGGTCCTGCTTGCTCGCCTTAGGCGAAGTTTCCGTGCAGCTCGAACCACTCTGGAGACGGTGGTGCGACTTGCCGAAAATGATTTCCTTGCCTTTTAGCCAAGTATCGCAATCCCAAATCCCAATGACTAAGGTTTCAGTGTTCAGTGTTCCCCGCTGTCGCTTCGCTTCAGACGGGATCTTCGACAGGTTTCAGCGTTTTCGCTTTTACTCCCTGACACCTGAAACCTGACACCTGATCCGCCTCCGGCGGAACACCTGACACCCTGAGATTTGGTGCTTGGAATTTGAGATTTTACAATGCTCCACCACTCCAAAATAGGTCTTCCTCACCCACCAACCGCACGCAGGGAATCCAGCCTCCCAAAGAACATTAGACTAGTAAGCCGCCTTTAGGATATTGACCTGAACGCACCACTGTGCCACACTTCGGTGAACAAACGCGTAGACTCACACTTGCAAGAAAGGAGAGCAAAGATAGGTGGCCAAAAGCTTTGGAGAGCTGGCGGGTCAGGCCCTGGCTAGGTGGGTGAAGGTGGTGCACCGTTTTGCCCTGTGGTTTGTTTTACTCGCCTCCATCATAACGGTGGCTCTGCTTTACTACACTGCCAACAACCTCGGCATCAACACCGATACTGCCGAGATGCTCTCTGAAACCCTCCCCTTCCGCCGTAACTACAGTGATTTCAAGACAGCATTCCCGCAGTACGATGACGCCATGCTCATCCTAATCGATGCAGACACGCCTGAGCTTGCCCAGGATGCCAGTACAGCCCTGGCGGCCCAACTGCGGCAGCGCCCTGACCTGTTCACGTTGGTTTATCTGCCCGGGGGTGACAGCTTCTTCCAAAAACATGGCCTTCTGTACCTGAATCTCACCGAGCTCAATGACCTGGCGGACAACCTGGCTAAGGTCCAGCCATTATTGGGGAGATTGACGCGGGATCAAAGCTTGCGTGGACTCTTTTCCATGCTGACAGCCGGAGTGGATGCAATTATGGAAGGGGAAGACCTGGATCTGACTCCGGTTCTTGATCGGATCAAGGAAGCGATTGAGGCCAGTCTTGCCCAGCGATACTATGCTCTCTCCTGGCAGGAACTGATGCTCGGGGCAGAATTAACTCCGGAGGATAGCCGGCGTTTGATTCTGGTCAAGCCACGGCTTGATTATGCCAAACTCTTGCCGGCTGAAACTGCCATGAAGGCCATGCGGCTTATGGCAGAGGAACTCCATCTCACTGAAGATCGCGGGGTCAAAGTACGCATCACCGGTGATGCCGCCCTGGAATATGAGGAACTGCTCAGTGTGACCCGGGGTGCGGGGATGGCCGGCATCCTTGCGCTCATCATGGTTGGCATCGTACTTTTCCTTGGACTCGGCTCTCCCAGGTTGGTGTTCACCAGCCTGGTAACCCTGATTATGGGCCTCATCTGGACCGCTTCTTTCGCCGCTGCCGCTGTGGGCCACCTGAACCTGATCTCCGTGGCCTTCGCCGTCCTGTACATTGGCCTCAGCGTGGATTACGCCATCCATTTTTGCTTGCGGTATAAGGAACTGATCCAGCAGTCCACCTCGCACGCCAGTGCTCTCCAGCAGACTGCCAGCGACGTCGGCAGTTCACTGGTATTGTGCAGTATTACCACGGCAATCGGTTTCTATGCCTTCATTCCCACCGTTTTCAAAGGGGTTGCAGAACTGGGACTCATCTCCGGCACCGGCATGTTCATCAGTCTGATTGCGAACCTTACGCTGTTGCCTGCCCTGCTTAGTTTAATGCCGTTATCCGCTAAAGGTTTCGCGCCCAAGTCTGAGCGAAAAAGGGTTGTTGCCGAGTTTCTGGCCCTGCCCACAGTGCATGCCAGGTCCATCCGCATCGGAGCACTGCTGCTTGGGGTTGGAGCCGTGCTCCTCCTGCCGTATGTTACTTTCGACAACAATCCCATGAATCTCCGTGATCCTGACAGCGAATCTGTGATTGCCTTCAGAGAGCTGCTTGCCCAGAGCAGGAATTCACCATGGACGCTCACAGTCTTGGCCGCCACCAGAGAGGATGCCACTCGGTATGCCGACAGCCTCAGTAAACTGGAACCTGTGGAGATGAGCGTCACCTTAGACAAGTTTGTGCCCACCGACCAAGATGAAAAACTTTCAATTATCGAAGAAATAGGACTGCTAGTTGGCCCTGAGCTTTTGCAGATTAGCAGTGGCCCGGAGCCAAGTACAGCTGAGCAAATCGCCGCTATTCATGATTTCTCAGTAACTCTAGAAAAATTCATAGACACCAGCACCAACAGCTCGATTACCAATGCTGCCCGCCGGCTCTACGACGGTTTAGACCGTTTCTTGACCGACCTCGAGGCTCAAAATCCTGCCGCACAAGAGCAGATACTGAAGAATCTTCAAACCAGTTTGTTGGGATCTCTACCCACCCGCCTGAACGCTCTCAATACTTCCTTGGAGGCCGAAAGGGTCTCCAAAGAAGATTTGCCCAGAAATCTAATGGAACACTGGGTTGCCAAAGATGGCCGTCACCGGGTGGCGGTTTTTCCCAGGGAGAATCTAAATGAGGATGCAGCCTTGCGCCGTTTCGTTGCTGCGGTCCAATCTGTGGCCCCCGATGCCATAGGCTTTCCGGTAATCTACCTCGAGGCGGGTGATGCGGTGGTTAAAGCCTTTCAGCAAGCATTCTTGTTAGCTCTCCTTGCCGTCACTGTACTGTTGCTGATCCTGCTCAGGCCCAAAGCAGACGTTCTTCTGGTACTATTGCCCCTGCTTCTCGCAGGGGCTCTCACCGGGGCGGCGTCGGTGCTTTTCCATATTCCCTTTAACTTCGCCAATATTATTGCCCTGCCGTTGCTGTTGGGTATTGGCGTGGACAGTGGAATTCACATGGTCCACCGGATGCGTACCGCGCCACCTTCCAGTGGTCACATGTTGCAGACCAGTACGGCGCGCGCGGTGCTTTACAGTGCATTGACCACAATCTGCGGCTTTGGTAACCTTGCCGTGTCTCCGCACCGGGGAATGGCGAGCATGGGTATATTGCTCACCATCGGGATCGGTTTTACCCTGCTTTGCATTTTGGTGGTGTTGCCGGCGCTCATGGTTACGCGGCAACAGCTAACCCAATCACCACCTGGAAGTTGAACCACCAAGAGCACACTTAACGCATGAGGTGAGAAGTCAGAGGTCAGAGGTCAGAGGTCAGACGACAGAGGACGGAGGTCAGAGGTCAGCAGGCAGATTGCAGCTGACAGCCCCGCGGCAAGCTCGGGACAGGCGGGCAGCAGTTTCAACTAGGCACTAGGGACTGAGCACTAGGCACCACACAGAAGTAGTTAGTAGTAGTCAGTAGCAAGTAGTTGAGAGGGACTCAATGTAGATTGCTTTTCTCCTGAATTCTGGATTCTGACTCCTGGCTCCTTGCTCTTTGCTTTTAACTCGAACGGTAAAGCGCATGAAGACTTTCATAACCGGGGCTTCTGGCTTTGTGGGCTCGGCGGTTTTGCGCCAGCTTATCCGGGCTGGTCATACCGTCTTTGCTCTCCTGCGTCCGAACAGTGACCGAAGCAACCTCGACGGGTTATCAGTTGAAATTGTGACCGGTGATTTAACTGACCCTGATTCTTTCGCACCCACCCTTGCCAACTGTGACAACCTCTTTCATGTAGCAGCGGATTATCGCCTCTGGGTACCCAGGCCGGATGACATGTATGAGACAAACGTGACCGGAACCCGCAACCTCATGCTCGCTGCAGCCCGGGCAGGAGTAAAGCGTGTTGTCTACACCAGCAGTGTGGCCACCTTGGGTCTCAACTCCGATGGGACTACAGCCGACGAGACTACTCCGGCTACCCTTGCCGACATGATTGGCCACTACAAGCGTTCCAAGTTTCTTGCCGAAGCCGAGGTGCAACGACTCGCGGAGGAAGAGAACCTCCCCGTGGTCATTGTCAATCCATCAACCCCCGTGGGGCCACGCGACATAAAACCCACCCCGACGGGCCGCATGATTGTCGAGGCCGCCTCCGGACGGATGCCGGCCTATGTGGACACTGGCCTCAATCTGGTTCACGTGGATGACGTGGCTGTGGGACACCTGCTGGCCTTCGAACGCGGCACCATCGGCAGACGCTATATTTTAGGCGGTCAAAACCTGACTCTGAAACAAATCTTTATCCAAATCGCAGCCAGCACCGGCCGGCCAGCACCGAGGGTGCGTCTACCGCATAATCTTATCTTACCCATTGCCTACGTTGCCGAGGGGTGGGCTCGCCTTGTGGGCGGCAGCGAACCCCGGGTCACAGTGGATGGCGTGCGCTTAGCAAAAAAACACATGTTCTTTTCTATCGAAAGAGCAAAACATGAACTGGGCTTTGCTC
>JAUVTM010000204.1 GCA_030601545.1 Syntrophobacterales bacterium | reverse complement strand
CCTCATACAGCTCAGCCTCCAGTTTCTGACGGCGGTACAGGGCGGCGTAGATTCCGTCTTGTGCAAGAAGTTGATCGTGACTTCCCTGTTCTCGCAGGCGACCCCAGTCGAGGACAAAAATCACATCAGCAGCCCTCATGGCCTCCAAGCGGTGTGAGGCTATGAGTGTAGTCCTGGCTTTCAGGTAACGTCTGAGATTAGCCAAAATGGCAAGCTCTGTCTCAAGATCCACTGAAGAGAAGCAGTCGTCGAGAATGAGCAGCGGTGTGGACAGCAGTAGCGCTCTGGCAAGGGTCAGCCGTTGTTTTTGGCCGCCTGAAAGGGTGACGCCGCGTTCTCCCAGGATGGTGTCGAACTGGTGGGGCAGGGCGAGGATCTCGTCCAGCAAACGTGCGGCTTCAGCGGCCTTGATCATCTCGTCAGGACTTGCATCAGGATTTCCGAAACAGATGTTGGCTCTGACGGTATCAGCAAAGATGAATGGATCCTGAGGCACCACGGCGATGGCTCGGCGTAGTTCGTCTAAAGGCCAGCGATGAATATCCTCACCCGCCAAATAAAGTTGTCCTGGGGGGGTGTCGTAGAGGCGAGGTAATAGCTGGCACAGGGTGCTTTTACCTGCACCTGTACGGCCAACGATTCCCACCAATTGTCCAGGTTTGATGCTTAGATGAATATCCTCCAGGGCCGGGAGATTGGAGCCGGGATACGTAAAAGTAAGACTCCGGCTTTCAATGGCGCCCTGGGTAAGGGATTTTTCAGGTATCTCCGATATCTCAGCAGCTTCAGGAGTGGTGTTCAAAATTGCTTGAATTCGCCCCAGAGAAGCCGAGCCCCGCTGGAACAGATTTATCATCCAACCCAGGGCCATCATGGGCCAGGTAAGAAGGAGCAGATAGCTGTTGAAGGCAACAAAATCTCCAACGGATATGGTGTTAAGGATGGTAAGCTTACCACCGATGACGAGGACCAGGGCCATACTGAGGTTCGTGAATATGAGACTCATGGGGGAGAACATGGCACTGATTTTTACCATGTGGAGATTTTTTTCGATATAATTCCGGCCAGTTTGATCAAAGCGGTTGGTTTCTGCGGTTTCCTGGGTATAGGCTTTGATGGTGCGAATGCCGGCAAGATTCTCCCTGGCCCGCTCTGTTAGTTGAGAGAACGAGGCCTGCACCTTTTGAAAGCGCTCATAGAAAGTCTTACTGATGATCCGGGCAAAGAGAGCAATGAAAGGCATGGGCAAAAGGGCAATCAAAGTCAGACTAGGATTGATATAGATCATGAAGCCAATGGCAGCGGTCCCCAGGACTACGGTATCGGTGAGGGCCACCAACCCCATGCCAGCGGCCAGTTGTACCGCCTGAACGTCGTTGGTGGCGTGAGCCATAAGGTCACCGGTGTTAGCCCGGTCGAAGTAGGAAAAAGAGAGAGTCTGCAAGTGGGCGAATAGACGATTTCGTAAAGCCTCCTCAACCTGGCGCGAATGGCCAAACAGGCACCGTCTCCAGACAACGCGGAACACGACGATGCCCAGGGCCAAGGCCAGAACCATCCCGGCATAAGATAACAATCTGGCGCTGGTGGCCTGGTAGCGGGTGAGATCATCCACAGCCAGCTTGATGACGCGTGGAATGAAAAGCTGCAACAGATCGACTATCAGCAGCGAGCTGACGCCGATGGCAAGGATGCCCAGGTTGCGCCGGAAATAGGGAAGTAGAATGCGATAATGGGTCATGGTTGGATTTTATCACAAAGAGGCTGGGGGGTTGAGGTGCGCTCATGGCGCATTGAAGAGCGAGACGAGCGAGGCTGGCGAGACGAGAAATTAGTTATGGAAGGTATAGAAAGCATTTGGCTTTTTCTACTCGAGCTCCCGCCTCGCATTATCTTTTTGACAGCTGACCGCCGAAAGCTGAGTTACAGCATACTCTTTTCACTTTCTTCAATGGCTTGGTCCACTTTCGCCTGGAGCTCAGGCGGTAAGCCTTCGATCTGTACATTCAGGAAGCCCCTGACAATAGTTGCGGTGGCTTCTTCTTCAGTGAGTCCCCGGGCCATCAGGTACTCGATTTCCTCTTCAGCTATCTTACCCACTGCCGCCTCGTGCGACATCTCCGCCCCTGCTCCATGGGCTTCCAACTCCGGGATAGCGTGAATGATGCCCTCATCGGCAAGGATGAGTCCGTGGCATTCCAGGTGGGCTTTGACATTCGGCTTCAGTCCCTTGAGGTGTCCTCTGGCTTTGATAACCCCGCCCGTTGTAATAGTCCGCGAGATAATTTCGGCCCGGGTGTGGGGGGCTTCCAGCACCACCCGGGCGCCGGTGTCCAACTCGCACCCAGGTGGAGCCACCAGAATCGAGTGGAAACGTGCCACGGCACCAGGACCGATGAGACGGATAGTGGGGTACATTTGCAGTGAGCGAACAGGCTTCAAGCAGACGTAATTGGACAGGAACAGACCATCCTCTTCTACCACGATGCCAGACCGGGGCCGAACCATTACTTCTTCAGCCCAATCGTGGATCATGGTGAAGGTGAGTTTTGCTCCGCGTTTGACATAGAATTCGGAGATACCTATATGGATACCTGATTGCAAATGAGGGGCGGTGGCACAGCCGGTGATGATGTTGAGTTCCGATCCTTCTTCGGCGATTATAATGTTGTGGACATTTTGCGCCGTGTTCTCATGTTTCATATAGAGACAGGCCTGAATGGGAGTTGTAATCCGCTGCCCCTCCAGGGCTCGGATAAAGTAGCCGTTTTGAAAATGCAGTTCAGCTTGGGCCGTATACTTATCAGCGTCCACGTCCACGGCCTGCCAGTAATACTCCTCCAGCCAGGAATACTCCTCCAGGGCCTGGGCCATGGGCATGACTTCTAGCCCTGGCTGCTTAACAGCACAATGGACAATACGGTGGTCGGCCTGGAGGAAGGTCCCGGCGCGATCCTTCTCTTCTAGGTCGACACCTGACTGGACAATTTTGTCGCGGTCTTCTTGGGTCAAAGCTTCCAGGTCCAGAGCATCACCCTTATGGTCAGCGAGAATCTGGTATTGAAGCAGGTCGACGTCTGTGCCAAAGGCAGCTTTCTTGTCCTTGGCCTGTGCAGCGCGGTTTCTCCTCACCTCTGACATCGAATACACTCCCGATATCCGTGTCGCTGGATTCCCTTGAACAGTTCGCGTGGATTGCCGCGACAGTGAATGCTGCCGTCCATCAGCACGTAGCCGGCGTCTGCTTCGATATAGTTGAGAATGAAACCTAGATGAGAGATGACTAGGCCGGATTTGGCCCGAGTCCGCCAAAGATACTTTTGCAGAAGCTTATTGATGGCCTTGCCGAGGACTGCCAGGTTCTCCAGGTCTACGCCGGATTCAGGTTCGTCAAGCATCACCAACTCAGGGTCCTGGAGGAGCAACTGTAAGAGCTCTGATTTCTTCATCTCTCCACCGGAAAAGCCTACATTGAGTTCCCGTTCCATAAGTCCCGAGAATTCAAACTTGTCTGCCAGTTCGTCGCATGAGACGGAGTTGCTGTTGCAAATGTTGAAAACGTCGCGGGTCTTGACACCTCGGATACTTGGTGGCCGCTGGAAGGCCAGGCCAATTCCCATCTTTGCCCTCTGGTCAATGGGCATGGTGGTGATATCCTGCCCTTTGAATGAAAGTCGCCCCTGCCGTACTTTGTAGCGACGGAAGCCCATGATGGTCATGAGCAACGAGGATTTGCCCGAGCCGTTTTTGCCGAAAAGGATGTGGGTTTCTCCGCTTGGGATGGTTAGGTTGACGCCCTTGAGTACTTGCTCGCCGTTGACGTCTACCCACAGGTCATTTATTTCGAGCATAGAAAAACCTCCTTTCGCCAAACCCGTCGTTCCGGACGAGCCCCGCTTCGCGGGGCGAGATCCGTGGTTCGACAGGCTCACCACCCTGAGCTAAGTCGAAGGGGAATCCAGTAGAAGTCCAATAGAATCACATTTTTTCTGGATCCCGGCTCGCGTCCCGCTTTGCGGGACTTGGCCGGGATGACGAATCGCGATACAGGGAGCCAAATCTGCGCGCCTACCATAACCGATAGCACGAAAAAATGCAATGAATCGCAGAGGACCAGGCGCTTTGCA
>JAUVTM010000281.1 GCA_030601545.1 Syntrophobacterales bacterium | reverse complement strand
GACTGGGGGAAAGGTCCCTCTTGAGGCTTCGGGCGGAATTACTCTGGAGAATGTCCGGGAAGTGGCTGCTACGGGGGTCGATCTGATATCGGTTGGCGCCTTGACCCATTCAGCCCGGGCCGTTGATATGAGCATGGAGATTGAGCCGCTCTCTTAGACTTTATTGTCTATTATACAACCTCTGTGGGAGCGACTTTCCAGTCGCGACTATCATCCCTTAGATCACGAAAAATCGCGGCTAAAAGCCGCTCCCACAGTATGAAACAACTGCCCTAGGGAAATCTGCACTATTGAACCTAACCCTCACTTTTTCCCGAGTTCCTCTGATCGCCTGGTAGCAGCCTCCACAGCGTCCATAAGCATACCACGCATTCCTCCACTTTCCAGGATGGTCAAACCATGGATAGTTGTGCCGCCCGGAGAGGTGACCTGATCTTTGAGAGCACCGGGATGTTCCCCACTCTCTGCTAACAGTTTCGCCGCACCTAAAGTGGTTTGCACTGCTAAGTCCCGCGCTACCGGGCGGGATAGCCCCATCAAGACCCCAGCATCTATGAGAGCCTCCACAAATAAAAAAACATAGGCAGGGCCGCTACCGCTCAGGCCGGTGACTGCATCCATATGAGTCTCATCAACCTCTACGACCACACCAACTGCCTCAAACAGTACTCGAGCCACGGCCAGGTGTTCAGAATTGGTGTGGGTGCCGCCGGCAATGGCAGATACGCCGGCCAGAACGAGCGCCGGGGCATTGGGCATAACCCTAACCACTGGTACCGGCTTGGCAAGCCCCTGTTCAAGAGAAGCAATCGGCACCCCAGCAGCAATGGAAATCAGCAAGGGCAGGTGTTCAAGGCTCGCATGTGCTTCGGCAAGAACATCTCCCACTTGTTGGGGTTTCACTGCAAGGATGATCACATCAGAGCCTCCAGCCAGTTCTCCATTGTCAGCAAAGATAGATACCTGATATGTGTCCCGGAGGTGGTGGAGCCGGTCCTGGCTGATGTCACTGACCCTGATATGGTTGGCATCAAAACTGCCTGATTTCAGCAGCCCTTTGATAAGGGCCTCGCCCATATTTCCCCCGCCGATAAATCCTATTGTCTTGGAGGCAACCATAACAGTCTCCCTCATTGAGCAAGTGGTTACAGTAATATTCCAACAGGTAAAAGAATTATTATAGTTTTAAGCACGAAAATTGCTATGTGCATAAACGAAGGTCAGCACTTAGTGGTCAATGACGAATGGTCACATAAAAGCGACCAAAAACAAGATACGTTGGCCATTATCGAGAAAGGTTGAAAAAATGTCAATGCAAGTGGGTATTTGAAAAGAGGTATATCCTTTATCTTCTTGAAAATAAGGGATTTTTATTGACACTCTCCATAAATCAAGATAATGTGGCCTGTGCAAAAGCGTAAGAAAGGAAGCATGAATGTTCGTACTGGGCAATCTGTTGGTGGCACTCGCGAGTATCATCGGCCTTGTGCTCAATCTCTACATGTGGATCATTATTGCCAGAGCGGTTATATCCTGGGTCAACCCGGATCCGTACAACCCTATTGTCCGTTTTCTTCACAGTATCACCGATCCCGTTCTATTGGCGATAAGACGCCGGTTGCCACTTTCTTTCGGCGGTATAGATTTTTCGCCTATAGTAGTAATTCTGGCCATCATATTTTTGCAGAGATTCCTGGTCGCTTCACTTCATGATCTGGCCAGGCAATTCGTCCACTAATCAGAAGCTTGAGTGGAGGATGCTTTAAACAGCAAAAGAACAGGAGAACCCAATGCTACTGAGCCCTCTTGAGATTCAGCAGAAGCAGTTCCCCAATCGGTTCCGTGGTCTGGATGCCAAGGAGGTGGAGTCCTTCCTGCAAAAGGTTGCTGATCAGATGAGTGCATATCTCAAACAGATGGACGATCTCAAGCGGGAACTGGAGGACAAGGAACGCCAACTCGGCGAACACAGGGAGCGAGAACAAACCCTGAAAAACACGCTCATTAGTGCGCAGAAAACTGTGGAACAGATGAAGGTCAACGCCCAGAAGGAGGCAAAGCTCCTGGTCTCAGAGGCAGAGGTCAAAGCAGAGCGTATCCTGAACAATGCGCATAACCGGTTAGCCCAGATTCATGAAGACATAACCGAACTCAAGAGGCAGCGGACTCAGTTCGAGATGAAAATACGCGCCACCATCGAAACCTATCAGAAAATGCTGGATATGCAGAAAGAAGAAGAAGCCGAGGTGGAAGACCTGGAAAGCAAGCTGAAATTCTTCACCAAACCCTAACAGAGCTGTCAGTACAACTTCCATCTATCCAACCAGATCTGTCTGTCCTACCCACTCGTCTCTAGCGAGCTGGTCTGTTTGAGGCCAGAGGAATAGAAATTTCAAATCACAAATCACAATGACTAAGGTGTCGGGTGTCAGGTGTCAGGAAAAAGAAAAATAGAAGCTGAGTACTGAACACTGAACACTGAAACCTGAAACCTGGGTCATTGAGATTTGGTGCTTGAAGTTTGGGATTTCATAAGTTCGCCTTACTCCACCATACTCCCGCATGAGGGCAAGACCATTAAAGCCCCTTCGGGCCCGGATTCTTTACTACCAGGGAGTTACCTCTTATGGAAGTACTCCATACCAACGATGAGATGACCAGGTGGCGGGATGAACGCTGGCGAAAAGGCCAGATTGTTGGCTTTGTGCCCACCATGGGTTACCTGCACCGGGGGCATC
>JAUVTM010000050.1 GCA_030601545.1 Syntrophobacterales bacterium | reverse complement strand
TTCTGGTTGGCTGGGCCAAACCAGTGCCAGTCAATCCATATCTCATGAGAGATCCCAAACGTGGAATGATGTTAGTAGGCGCCGCAGGTCCCCTTGCCAACATTGCCTTGATACTTCTATCTGCCCTAGCACTGCGTGCCCTCCCAGTCTCGGCGCCGCCGCTTCTTTTTGACCTATTTAAGTTCTGCTGCGCCATCAACATCATCCTCGCACTGTTTAATTTGGTGCCGGTCCCCCCCCTTGACGGTTCGAAGGTGGTCGCTGGGCTCCTCCCTCCTAAATTGAGGGATGCTTATGTGGGACTTGAACGTTACGGCGTTTTTCTCATCATCGGTCTCCTCTACTTGGGCCTTCTTGATCAGGTGATCATACCTCTGTACAGGGTTATCTTTTATCTTCTGGTGCAGGCATGATTGTTGGCGGGCACAGAGGCCCGCCCTACTGATTGGTTTTAATTATGGAAGAGGTTTTGGTGGGGCAGGAGTGCCTGTCAAATCAGAGAAAAAAAAGATATGGTAGGACAGGCGTCCCTGCCTGTCAAGGGTAAGCGGGCAGAGACGCCCGCTCCACCTGCAGAGACGCCCGCTCCACCTGCAGAGACGCCCGCTCCACCAGCACAGACGCCCGCTCTACTGATTCACAAACCAATGGAAACAAAGGGGGGCATCATGACAAGGGACAAGTTTCAGAAATCACCAGTAGGACAGGCCTCTGTGCCTGTCACAACAAAAGAAAATGAAGAATTGGTGGGGCAGGCGTCTCTGCCTGTCACAACAAAAGAAAATAAAGAATCGGTGGGGCAGGCGTCTCTGCCTGTCATATCAGAAGAAAATGAAGAATTGGTGGAGCAGGCGTCTCTGCCTGCTCTCAATAAAGAGCAAGTCTCAATCTATAGAAGAAAACTGCCTCATTGGAGGCAAGCCGGAGCCGTATATTTTGTTACTTGGCGACTTCATCCTTCACAACCTGAGCTGACTCCAGATGAACGGACTATCGTTGTTGCAGCATTGGAGCACTTCCAGAACGAACGCTATATACTATTTGCTCATGTGGTCATGGACAATCACGCCCATGTTCTCGTAAAACCCATTCATGAAAACGTTCTTCAATCCATATTGCACTCTTGGAAATCATTCACCGCTCTCCAAATGCAACGGCAATTTAGACGTCAGAGATCCATATGGCAGGATGAGTACTTTGATCGAATTGTGCGAGATGAAGAAGAGTTTCTGGAGAAGGCCCAATATATACTGAACAACCCTCAGAAACGTTGGCCTGAACGTGAAGAATATCCCTGGGTTGGATACTTCGATGATGCATCTGAATAATAGTAGGACAGACGTCCCTGCCTGCTATCATTCAGCAGGCACAGAGGCCTGCTCTACCGGATCTGCTCCTGCGAAAGGAAAAGCTTTTTGGGTAGGGCGGGCGTCTCTGCCTGCCAAAGGTCAGCGGGCACAGAGGCCCGCTCCACCTGCACAGAGGCCCGCCCTACTGATTGGTTTTAATTATGGAAGAAGTTTTGGTGGGGCGGGCGTCTCTGCCCGCTCAAAGTCCAGTACACTGCTTCATTTATGCTGTTTACATCGGAGATTTCAGGTCACTTGACTGGAAAGGTCCTGTCCATTGCAGCCAGCTTCCTAGGTTCTTGTGGAGCTTGCTCAGTGGTCTGAACAAGGATTCCGTAGTAGGTCTTGATTCGGTCCACATATCTGACTGGTTCGGTTCCTCTAGCATACCCATGGGGCAAGTTGCGGTAATACTTCTTCTGACGCAGTAACGGCAGCATAGCACTCACATCCTGCCAGCTATTTGCATCTTTCTCCAGTCTTTCGGCCAGCATTCTTGCGTCCTCAAGGTGCCCCCAACCTACATTGTAGGCAGCCAGAGCCATATATGTCCGATCCGGCTCTGACACTTCATCGCCAATTCGTTTGTGTATCTGAGCCAAGTAGCGGACACCACCGTAAATGGATTGGCGGGGATCTACCCTGCTTTTCACGCCTAGGGTTTCTGCGGTCTTCTGAGTAAGCATCATCAAACCCCTGACCCCAGTGAAACTCACCGCACTTGGGTCCCAGTGCGATTCTTGATAGGACTGCGCTGCCACAAGCCTCCAATCCAACCCATGCTTTGCTGCGGCCTCTTCGAAGTGATCGCGGTACCGCGGCAAACGATGACGCACCCTCTTGTGGTATTGCACCAGATCCACATAATCAAAAACCTTGAGATGCCCATAGTAGTGTTGTTTGAGACGGTGGAGCAAGGCAAAGGTTTCCGGCCGGGAGAACCATTTTTCAACGGCTGCCAAAAGGTGATTGTGTTGCGGATGCACGGCCCACGCCAGCCGCTGGCCTTCTTCAATCGCAAAGTGAATTCTTAGCTGGGGATAATAGCGCCGATTAACCGCAACGATGTTCGAATCAGCTATGGTAAGTGGTACTATGCCCCGCCAGACCATCTCTAGGATTTCCTCGGTCTCGTATCCTGAAACCGGCATCCACGACAATCCAGGATATTGCTGTTTGAGCTGCCTCAGCCGTTCTTCATATGAGGTGCCGGCATTTACCCATAAAGGATGACCAATGAGATCGTCCACATTGTCAGGTGACGGTCCACCCCGTCGCCCCACAACTTGCTGCTGGACTTCCATATAAGCAGGCCCGAATACCACTTTTCGTCTTCGCTGTTCTGTGACGGTAAAGCCTGCGGTGATGAGGTCAGCATCACCGCGAAGCAGGGAGGGGATCATTTGTTTGAAATTGTGGGTGACAACACAGACCAGCTTCACACCCAGATAGTCAGCGAAGGCTTTGGCCAGCTCGTATTCAAAGCCCGCAAATCCCATGGGGCCCTCGTAATAGCAGGTGGCATTGTTACGGATAAGCACTCGGAGCTCGCCCCTGGCCTTTATAATCCCCAACTCATTCTGCGGGGTAAGCTGCTTACAACCTGCTCCAGTCACCAGAGCGAGACAAAGGATGGTCAAGCTCGCCAGTTTCATCCAGGTCATAGGAGTTGATTTTTTATTGGACTGTGCCATTACTATAGTTTTACTCACTCTTTCTCACGCCACAGATTGCTCCACAATGTTAGAGCAAAATTCGTTCCGAATCCTACTGCAAGGTTTTGGCTTTACCGCCAGCTACACTATTTTATCCCGTTCCTGCCAGCAAACACAAGGCCTCCCGCAAAGCAGATCTATCAGATAATACTTCTTTCAGGCTTGTCAAGAGCTCAACCACCGTCAGTTTACGGTTTTTCGTTGACCCTCTGAAGGTTAGGGGAAAAACCCTATTAATTCAGGTAATTATGTGCCATGGTGCCGGCTACTAATATTCCAACGCGAGTCTACAATTGTATACCACAAGCGACCATTGGCAACCCACAATTTTCTATTTTACCAATACGACGCGAAGGTCCATTACATTGGTATTGGTCGGACCGGTGATCAGCAGGTCATCGAGGTGTTGAAAAAAATGGTATGAGTTGTTTGCCGCCAGGAACTCTCTTGGATTGAGTCCTTTAGCCAGCGCCCGGGCTACCGTGTCACCATCCACCACTGCCCCGGCGGCGTCAGTGGGGCCGTCTGTACCATCAGTACCACCGCAAAGCAGGCAAACCCCTTTCAGCCCTTCAAGGTCTAGAGCGGCAGCCAGAGCAAATTCTTGATTTCGTCCACCTTTTCCTTTGCCTCGCACCACCACCGTTGTCTCTCCCCCAGAAATGAGGCAGGCAGGCCGAACCACAGGATGTCCGCTCATAACAATTTCTTTCGCGAGGGCCGTGTGAAAGCGAGCTGCCTCCGTTGTATCACCCTCGATCAATGAAGAAAGAATCAGGCTCGTATAACCGAGCTTTTCCGCTTGCTTTGCGGCAGCCTTTAACGCTTGCATATTGGTTCCCACCAGGATGGATAAATTCCGCGAAAATATTGGTTCATCCGGCTTCGGCGTCTCCGGAACCTTTCCTTCTATTCCTTCTTCCAGGTGAGATTTCACCGAAGCCGGCAATGTGTCTTTGAGAGCATAGCGATCCAAAACTTCCTGACATTCCTTGTAGGTGGTGGGATCACCCACAGTGGGTCCCGAAGCGATCACGTCCAGGGGATCCCCAACAACATCAGAAAGGATGAGAGAGATCAAAGTAGCCGGATGCGCCAACCGTGCCAGTTGCCCCCCTTTGACTTGAGACAGATGCTTTCGTACTGTGTTCATCTCTTGAATAGATGCTCCCGACTTCAGAAGCAGATTGGTGGCGGCCATTTTCTCAGCCAGGGTGATCCCCTCTACCGGCATGGGAAGGAGAGCTGAACCGCCCCCAGAAAGTAGAAATAGTACCAGATCTTGTCGCCCCAGTTTTTCCACCAGGTTTACCAGTTCTTGGGTGGCTCGCCAGCCATTTTCATCTGGAGTGGGATGTCCTGCCTCCAATAAGCGGATTTTTTCAAGCGGCGCCAAGTGGTCATACTTGACAATGACCAGCCCACCGCTAAGCCGGTCCTCCAGCACTTCCTCCACTGCCTGAGCCATCGCCGCAGAGGCTTTGCCCGCGCCTATGGCCCAGATTCCTTCAAAGTCCTCCAGATCCAGTTCTTGCTCGCCAAGCAAAAGCGTATTTCCCTCCAGGGTCAGAAACCGCTTGACAGCTTCATTCGGGTCTACAGCACGCACTCCAGCTTTAAAGATTTGTCGGGCCTCTTCCTTGAGATCTTTTTGCATCACAAGCTCCCTCATAGTGGAAATCTAAGTTGCGTCTAGCGAAACACCGTTTTTTATCGAATTCTTTTCGTTCCCTGCCCCTCATTACATGCGGTCCGTTGTCCGTAGTCCGTGGTCCGTTGTATTAGAATTGTCCCATAGGTTAATCCTTCCTTAAACCGTTTACCATTTAATATTCTGTTGGAAAAATATGCAAACTAAATCTAACCTGCACTCTGTGCGCTATGTGTAGAACGTATCGAGTTAAGAACACAACGGACCACTGACAATCTCTATTTGACAGTGCTCGCACCTGCCAAGTAGAATCTCAATTGCTTTAACCACATTGCCGGCAATCTATTTGTACACTCGTAAAGAGATTCTGGAGGTAAGTAATATGGAAGATTGTATCTTTTGCAAGATCATTCGCGGTGAAATCCCTTCAGCAAAAGTTCTCGAAACCGAGACTGTCCTTGCATTTCTGGACATCAATCCGGTGAGCAAGGGTCACACCTTGGTAATCCCCAAGGCTCATTACGACACTTTTCCTGAAATGCCAGCAGACGTAATCGCTGCATTGGGCCAAGCCCTGCAAAAGATCGGTGAGGCTGTCAAATCCCAACTCAACTCTGCGGGTTTTAACATTTTGCTCAATAATGACCGCGCTGCAGGCCAGCTCATCGATCACTCTCACTTTCACCTGATTCCCAGAAACGTTGGAGATGGCGTCATGGCCTGGCCTCCGGTGCGTCCTTACGCAGAAGGTGAAATGGAAGCGGTGCGTACAGCAATTGAGAGTGCGGTATAAGAAGGGGCGTAAGACCTAAGAGGTCTCACGACCAGTTGGAGGTTAGAGGTTTGAGGCACAAGAAGAATACTTTTGCTGGCTTATTTCTTCTGCCTCCAACCTTAAGGCCCGCAGGGCCGCTCCTCCAGCCTCAAACTGGCCTGAAAGGCCCTGCTTCGCGCCTGTACTTATCTGGCAACGCCAAATACCTCTCGCCCTCCTGAACTTTACCTCTCTTCAGGCAGCCCTGACCATAAATCTGACATTTACGCTGCAGGGCCTTCCAGGTCCAGTTGTATTGCTCCGGCGAGAGTCTGCCGCTGTTAAGGAGCTTCTCTAGGGCCTCTATTCGATAGCGATCTATCCCTTTTCTGGCAGACAACTGATCAGAGTGACCACCTCGCTTTATCACCAGTGGCTCTGGTAGTAACACCACTGGATAATCAACTGCAACGCGCAGCCAAAGATCATAGTCTTCGGCCATGGGCAGCTCTTCGTCAAAATAGCCCACTTTTTGAAAAAGCTCCCGTCGCATCATCACCGCAGAAGGGCTTACCAGGCAGAGATCCAGACTGCGCTGGAAAATATCCCCCGACGCTTTCTGATGGTGTTTTCTTGGATTGACCCGGCGGCCATTTCTCCACCAGATCTCTTCTGTCTGGCAAATGTGAATCTCCGGGTTTTCTGTCATGTATGTATGTTGAACCTGTAATTTAGAGGGGAGCCACAGGTCATCTGAATCCAGAAATGCAATCAGTGGAGCAGCGGAAAACGTAACTCCGCGATTTCGCGCAGCACTTACTCCTGCGTTCTCCTGCTGGTAATATTTGAGACGCGAGCCGTAGACAGAGAGTTTTTCCTCGGTTTCATCGGTGGAGCCGTCGTTAATGACTATGAGCTCAAAATCCGTCATGTCCTGAGCCAAAACCGACTCCGCAGCCTCAACCACCAGGGATGCACGATTGTAAGTGGGGATTATTACGGAGATTTCAGGAGACATTAAGCAAATGCCTAAAGTGAGCTAAAGTGTATAAAATGTGGGGCACAAGTATTATGTAGGGCCGGTCTCCGTACCGGCCAAGAAATCAGCACCGCCTTTAGCTAATGACTAGCTGATATAGAACCGCTAGTCCACCAGAAAGATAGAAGCTATTTTCAACGAGGGTTTCGAAGCGGAGGCTACCCGGACGAAGCAACTCCCGTCTGTGTACGAACAGAGACAAACCCATATAGCAGCACGTAATCAGCAGAACATAGCTGAAATCTGTGGCCAACCCGAGGAAGGGTGCTACCACGAACGCGATCGCCAGACCGAAGACCAAATAGACCAAGAGCCGTCTGGTACGTTTCTCACCTATAACAATTGGCAGAGTCTCCTCGCCGACGAGCCGATCCCCTTGGATGTCGACAATGTCAAAGAGGGCCGAGCGCAGAAAAACTAGAGCAAAAACTACAATGAATGCAAAAAAAGCTCGCAAATCCAAATGGGTACCTTCCCGCAAAGCCGGCAGCAGAGTAGCCACAACGCTCCAGCCACCGGCTATGAAAATCGTCTTTGATGCGGGAATATCTTTGAGCTTGGCCACTCTAACAACTCGCAGCCATCTCTCAGGAAAAATGCGGACGCTGTAGAGGAGCCCTAGTCCGGTCATAGCCAGGAATGCAAAGAAAACGCTCTTGCTCTGAGCATTGGCGATGATTAGGGCAGCACTTACTCCACTTAGACTGGCTAGAAAAAAGCCGAACTTGTAACGCTCGTAAAGGGCGGCGCGGGAAGGATAGTTAAAGCGCGACGCCTTGTCCGCATAGCGGTTGAGCACATGCATGGCGAACACATAGAAAAAAGTTATGAAGAAATCTGCAAGCCTCGGTTTGATTCCCTGAAGCACAGCTGCCGCATAGCTTAAACACCCTGCACCGCCTGCCACGTAAAGATTGCTTTGCAGAAAAAACCGCAAGTAGTGCTCAAAATTCCTGGCCAGCGGCCTCACTCCTCTAGGTTGTATGCTCTCCAGCTTGTGCACAACTCTCCTGAGCAACCAGTGTGGTGTCGACGCGCCGGCGGTAACACCAACAATCTTTAGGTCCTGCAATCGCTCCCAATCCAGGTCCTCTTCAGTCTCAATATGAAAAGTCAGAATACCTGTAGCCGCGGCTATCTCTGCCAATCTCTTCGTATTTCCGCTATGGCGACCGCCCACTACCACCATGGCATCCACTTCGCTGCAGAGGGCGCGCACCTCCTCCTGACGATTATGGGTGGAGTCACAGATGGTATTGTAAATCTTGGCCCCCTCGTAGCGTTCTTCTATAAGTCCAGCGATTGTCCTAAACGCGCGCTCATCCTGCGTGGTTTGTGCCACCACCAAGAGCTTGTCCATCGGGGGGAGTTGGTCCACTTCTTCAGGTGTATTCAGGACGCGAGCGCGGCCATTGGCAAAACCTTTGAGCCCGATTACTTCTGCGTGGTTGTCATCACCGACAATAATTACCTCGTAACCTCTCAGTGCATGTTTCTTTATGATTCCCTGCACCTTTGCCACCCTGGGACAGGTGGCGTTGATGATCTTGAAACCCTTCTCTCGAATTGCCTTTCGTTCCTGGGGAGGAATTCCATGGGCTCTTATGGCTATCCGGCCTCCCTCCTCGGCCTCTGTCAAATTCTCCAGAAGCCGGATTCCTCGCTTTTCCAAAATCTCCAGGACTTGATTGTTGTGAATCAGAGGTCCATAGGTATGAATAATCTCGTCCGGTTGGCGGTCCCTGGCAGCATTCAGCACCAGGTCTATGGCCCGCCGCACCCCCATACAGAAACCAGCATTCTTAGCTACTTTTACCTTCACTGCTGCTCTCCGCAGTGTCCGTGGCCCGTGGTCCGTGGTCCGTCGCATCTACCGGCCACATCATACAAAAAGAATTCTCTTTTTTCGCTTTTCACCCCATGCTCCATGCCCTACCTGTCCTGCCTGTCCCGAGCTTGTCTCGGGGAGCTTGTCGTAGGATGCCCTATGCCGTTTACACAACGGACTACTGATCCGCCTTAGGCGGAACAACGGACCCACCTTGTTTACAAGGTGGAAAAAAAATCCTCACAAAATTTGATCATGTCCCCCAGATGCCGGCAATCACTCAGAGAAGCACGTAAACGTGCGCTCCCGCGTAGCCTTTTACTATACCACATTAGCCGAGAGCGGACACCGGAGAGCGACTGGCGGCCATGGAGCGACTCTTCATAGAGTGCCAGGTGGCGTCGCACAACATCCAATCGTTCTTGCGGCGTGGGGTTAGACACCGCCTGTCCCTTTATCAGCTCCCTAGCCTGGTTGAAAATCCAAGGGTTACCCATTGCTCCACGGCCAATCATTACCCCGTCACACTGGGTCAGTTGCCTCATTTTTTCAACATCTTCCGGGCGGGTTACATCACCATTCCCAACCACCGGAATATTCACAGCTTGTTTGACTTTGGCAATGAGGGACCAGTCCGCAGATCCAGAAAATCCTTGCCTGGCTGTACGTGGATGAATGGTTATAGCATCCGCACCTGCATCCTCTGCAACTCTGGCCACCTCCAAAACGTTGATCTTGGATTGACTCCAGCCGGATCGAGTTTTCACCGTAACCGGGATGCTCACAGCCTGCCGCACTGCATCAACCAGGATTGCGACTGTTGCTGTATCTCGAAGGAGGGCAGCGCCCGCACCCTGGCGCACTACTTTCGGTACCGGACATCCCATGTTCAAATCGATGATGTCGGCCCCCTCATCCGCAGCTATGCGCGCAGCTTCTGCCACTACCTTGGGATCTGAGCCGAAAAGTTGGATGGCCAGCGGCTTTTCCTCTGAATGGCTTTGGAGAAGCATCTTGGTGCTGGCCTTATTTCGCACGAGCCCCTCTGAACTCACCATCTCTGAGGTAACCAAGTCAACATCGAAACTCTTTGCTATCCTGCGGAAACTCAGATCAGTAATCCCCGCCATGGGGGCGAGGATGAGACCTTGCCCCAGTTCAATGTCTCCAATCTTGAGGGCTGAACTCTGCCTCATTACTCAAATACCTTCTAAACCTTCCAGCGCACAACCAATGGGTTGAATAACTGCAATTCTTTTGCCACTGAGCAAATCATAGATGAGGATATTAGAATAGGCAACTGTCTTCTGTGTCACTGTGGGAGCGGCTTTCCAGCCGCGACGCTATCACCAACAGGGTGTCTGTCTTAAAAACAACATTTGTTAGCCAGTTTGCCGATTATGCACAGGGCCGGTAGTCGTAGGGGCGGGGTTGATCCCCGCCCGGAGTTCACCTAATGGTGCTCTAACCAGATCATCCTTTTCGATCTTTGCCACTAATTTCTCGACATGATTGGCCAATTCTGTTATAAAACGCCCGGAAGTGCCAAGTTCACTGGTGGGGCTCCCGGACTTCAAATCCGGTGTGGGGCAGTGAAGGCTGTCCCAGGTGGGTTCGATTCCCATGCACTTCCGCCACCCCCTTCAAACAAAACCCCGGTTTATATCCCCGGGGTTTTTTTCTTCGCTGGTCAAAACTGACTTCTCAAAAAAATCCTCTATAATCTAAAATACTTAAACCTTCCTTCCCCATCTGCGGTCAGGCCAGTTTGGGGTAATGTTCCAGTGGGAAGATGTCAATGTACACCAACATAGGGAGTGGGGAAGTTCTTACGGGTCGATTTTTGGGACTAAAAATGGTCTTCTAAGCTCTCCAAATAGCTATTTCTGGAAAGAAATTCTTGATATTTCACAATGATAGCTTGGACTAACTACTGGAGG
>JAUVTM010000309.1 GCA_030601545.1 Syntrophobacterales bacterium | reverse complement strand
CGCAGGGTGCAACTTATTAGAAAGGCCATTGAGCCCGTGGGGGAGTCCAAGGCTGACTGGGAGATCATCCAAGAGTTGTCCAATCGCTTCGGTTATCAAATGAACTATGAGAGTGCCGAAGATATAATGAAAGAAATCTCTACCCTCACACCATCTTATGGCGGAATTACCTACGAACGTCTTCAGGGCGATGGTCTGGCCTGGCCCTGTCCGGACAAGGAGCATCCGGGCACCAAATTCCTGCACAAAGATAAATTTGCCCGCGGTTTGGGACTGTTCCACGCCATTGAATACCAGCCTCCGGCCGAGGTGGTGGATGAGGAGTTTCCCTTCTGGCTCAGCACCGGCAGGGTGCATGTCCACTTTCATACGGGTACCATGACCCGGGTCTCGCCTTCGCTACATGCTGAGATCCCGGAAGGCAGCTTAGAGATGCACCCCGGGGACGCCCAGCGCTTGGGAGTGCGCCAGGGTGAGAAGGTGAAGGTTGCCTCTCGCCGCGGCGAGATTACAGTGAAGGTTGCCCTGACCGATAGGGTGGATGAGGGGGTGTTGTTCATGCCCTTCCATTTTGCTGAGACCTGTGCCAACGTTCTCACCAATCCGGCCCACGATCCAATTGCCAAGATCCCGGAATACAAGGTCTGTGCCGTCAAGGTGAAAAAAGCGGCCTAGGGATTAGTATTCTCTCTGATCCAATCCAGGTAGGGTGGATTGCCTGCCAGTATAGGCAAGGCGATAATTTCCTCTACCTCGTAGGAGTGAAGTTGTCTAACCCGGTCTCGCAGGGCCTCGAACAAGTGGCTCTGAGTCTTCATAATGCATAATACCTCGGGCTCATCTTCGATTTTCCCCTGCCACCAGTAAAACGATCTCAACCCTGGCACTATGTTGACACATGCAACCAGCCGCTCCTCCACCAGGGTTTTAGCCAGTTCTGGAGCCTCATCCGCCGGTGCGGTCACGAAAACAACGATGTAGTCGGTCATAGTTCGACCTCCGGTCTAAGTGCCTAAAATGAACTAAAATGAGCTAAAATGTCTAAAAAAATCAACGTCTTCATCCACATGCTTTCATGGCGGGTACGGTGACCCGCCCTACGCAAAAGAAAATCTCCTCACCCCGTGAGGTGCTGTATCACAATTTGTCATCCCGGCCAAATCCCGCAAAGCGGGACGCGAGCCGGGATCCAGGAAAAATTTAACTATATACAAATCACGCTGGATTCCGGATCTCGTCCGCCTAGGCGGACTCGTCCGGAATGACGGCTTGGGCG
Organism: Syntrophobacterales bacterium; assembly: GCA_030601545.1. Taxonomy (GTDB): domain Bacteria; phylum Desulfobacterota; class Syntrophobacteria; order BM002; family BM002; genus BM002. Next base: position 1,099 of record JAUVTM010000309.1, on the reverse strand, counting down.
ACTGGTGGCACAGTCTCCTGAGGGGAGAGGTAGAGACGGTTATCTTGCGGAGTAACAGCTATAATCGCTTCTTTTATTCTCCGTTCCTCCGTGTCTAAATGTCTGGGCGGAATCGCGCATCGTAGCCTGTAAGTTCTACGTAACCCCGCCCTTCGACTTCTCTACCCTTGAAGCTGCCCTTTACTCGGACGCTGCCCTCCCAGTAATTGACCAGGGTGCTCTTTCGCGTAGTTAACTCTTGATCTTTTACTGTGGGGACCAACTTCAGTTCCAGTCTTTTCGCGGGCACCTTGAGCCGCCACCCTGATGGATAGGTAATTCCACTCTTCTTACTGCGCCAAGATCCCAGAGTCTCTACCTGAAAAGTGGACAAAGGCAAGTGTTCAAAACTGCCGTCCGGGTAGATCAAAGTGCCGCTGGAAGTGGGGTCGGCCTGGCCGTCTCTATGTCGGATAATGTAAAGCATCAGTTCAGTTTGGTTATCCAACTGGACGCTGAACCAGTCCCAGCCCACCTGGTAGTCCCGCAGTTGATTGGAACCAAACTCATGGTCCATCCAGGCCAGGCCTGTCACCTCATATGAAGTGCCCTGCCAGTAAAGTGCCCCTGTGGTTAGCATTCGCGTCAGCGAGTAATAGTGGGAAGCGTAGCCCTCGCCCACCGCCTTCTGGCTTACTCCGTTGTTACCATGAATAACGGCTCCCTTGACCGGCACCAGAGTCAGATCTATTCCCATGTCCTCCTTCCCGGCCTTGAGTCTGTGTATTTTCTCTTGCAACCGCACTTCCCAATCTTGTACCCAGACATGGTAAGTCTCAGGGTCAGCTCCAGCCATATTCAGAGCCCCCCTGCTCACCTTCTCTTGGAAACGGTAGGTCTCCCTTTTCTCATCTGTTATGGCGAAATGAATGAGGTACAGGGTATGAAGGGCCCAGCGCGACTGCAGTTTCGGTGCTGGCGGCCGGAGAGCGTGGCGGAAAAAGGTTAGTTGAAATCCAAACTGGTTTCCTTCGCTGGATGTGAGATGACCGGTGTAATACCACCATTCAGTGCGAAATTCAGGATGAGCTGCATGGTCGGCAGGAAAGCGGTAGACATA
>JAUVTM010000264.1 GCA_030601545.1 Syntrophobacterales bacterium | reverse complement strand
CGGCGGTTTTGAAGCCCCCTCTGGGGGCGGCTCAAAGCCGGATCCTCCCCCGCACAGCGGGATCTTCGAAGGGCCCCGGATTCTTTACTCTGTACTGTGCTCTCTGTGGTTCAATCTTCTTCGCTATGCTGGTTTGAGGCCAGGCAATGGATATTGTGACCGGTTGTACTCTCGATTGTTCTGATACGTGTTCGTTGCTCGTCACGCTTCGTGCTGACGGTAGTATTCGCATCAAGGGAAATCCGAAGCATCCTTTTACTGCTGGTTTTACTTGTGGCAAAATCCGCCGACTTCCTTACCGATTAGAAAGCGCGCATCGGATCACAACCCCGCTCTTGCGAAAAGGGCAGGATTGGCAATCCATTGGGTGGCAAGAGACCCTTCAGCTCTGTTCGCAAAAAATTCAAGAGTATAGAAGCGAACCCGAGACTATTTTGCACATTCGGGGGGACGGGGACAAGGGGGTATTGAGTCAGGCAAGCAACCTTTTTTTTGCCAGCCTCGGGGCCAGCCAAGTGGCTGGCTCCTTGTGTGATATGGCAGGGATCGCCGCCTGTATCGCCGATTTCGGCTCCCTGGACACCAACGACTTTTTGGATCTTGCCAATGCATCTGCAGTGGTGAACTGGGGCAAGGACCTGGGACGCAGCTCAAACCATGTGGCTGCCATAGTTCGCAAGGTGAGCAAGTCTGGAGGAAAGGTTCTGACTGTCTCCCCTGGCGGAGACGGCAACAGGATGTTTTCAGACAAAATGATTCGTATCCGCCCGGGGACCGATCGTTTTCTGGCGGCTGCGGTTATCCACCTTCTCCTCCAGCGAGGCAAGATCGACGATGATGCTCTGGAACGTACTCAAGACTGGCCCCAATTTCGAGAACTGATCATTAGCAGATCCGTCTCGGAACTTGCTGGAGCAAGTGATGTTTCCAAAAACGAAGTAGAGGAGCTGTTCGCATATTATTCTCCGAAGGAACCAGTTGCCAGCCTAATGGGCTGGGGCCTGCAGAGGTACAAACACGGCGGAGAAAATGTTCGCTTCATCAATGCACTTGCCCTGCTTTCGGGAAATATAGGTCGGAGCGGCGGCGGGAGCTATTTCAATATATCTTCCACCCGGAACTTCAATCTGAGCTGGGCAAAGGATTCGACCGAAACGAAACGGAGAACTCTGCTCCTGCCCAGGATAGGCAGAGACATCCTTGAAACAGAGAAGCCGCCAATTAAGATGATCTGGGTGAACGGCATCAATGTTGTTAACCAAGCCCCTGACAGCGGTGCAATTGCCCGTGCCTTTGAGGGTACCGAGTTCAAGGTGGTGGTGGATGCTTTCATGACCGACACTGCCCTGCGGGCTGACCTGGTTCTGCCCTGCGAGCTGATGCTGGAAAAAGAAGACATAGTGGGTTCTTTTCTGCATAATTATGTGAATTATGTCAGACCCGTGCTACCACCGCCAAAAGGAGCGCGCAGCGATTTCTGGATCCTTTCAGAACTGGGCAAAAGGCTTGATCCACCGATACTGTTACCGAAAGCCGAGGATTGTTTGAGGGCCAGTCTGGAGTCGTCGTACCTGGAAACGTCGCTCGAAGATCTACGCCAGCTGGGTTTTGTCCGGGCAAATCGTCCAGAAATCGCTTATACGAATCTCCACTTCGACCACCCTGACGGTAAGTATCACCTGCCCACCGAACTTCATGAAGAGATTTCGCCACCGGATCAGTTCCCATTGCGGTTGCTCACGTTGGTGCGCAAAAACTTCGTGCACTCACAGATTCTGCCCGAAGAGCACGATCCGATTCCTCGTGTCTGGATCTCACCGGAAAGTCCCGTGCTAGCAGGGCTGGATCTGGGCCAAGATATATATATCGTTTCCAAACTTGGCAGGCTCAAAGTGAGGGTTGAGTATTCCCAAGGATTGCACCCCGAGGTGGTCATCTACCGGAGGGGAGACTGGATGCAGTTTGGCGGTGGAGCCAATAAACTCGTTGCTGCGAGTTTGACTGACATGGGCAATTGCGCCGCGTATTATAGTCAGTGTGTCCGGCTGGAGAATTAAACAGGTCTAGGCACCAGGCACAAAGAGGTTAACGGTAAATGGTAAACGGTAAACAGTCGAGATGGGTGTACTGATCCGTTCACCCTTCACCGTTCACTGTTTACCCATATGCAGGGCACGGCGTACCACCTTGGAAATAGGATGAGGTTGTGTTAGAGTCACCCCTTCACAAGCTCGGAGACAACTGCTACAAGAGTTTTTTGCATCTGAAATAGGATGAGGATAGGTTGTGATTCCCATTGATGAACTCAAGAAGTACGAAATTTTATCTGATCTGGATCCCACGGAACTGAAAATCCTATCCAGCATGGCGGAGACCACCCATGCGCGGGAAGGTGAGGTGCTGATACGGGCTGGACTGCCGGCACGCACGCTTTACATCCTTCAAGAAGGCGATCTCATGGTCGCTTTCCCAGATGGTCGTGCCATCACTATGCACAAGCCAGGTAGGGTGGTGGGGTGGTCGGCGTTGGTTAGTCCCACTAGTTACACGGCATCTGTAACCTGTCTGACGGACTGTACGCTAATCAGCTTTTCCGGTAGCGAATTATTGCGGTTGGTCCAGAGAAACGTAGCTGTTGGAACCAAAATCATGCGCAACATTTCCGAAGTACTTAGCAGGCGGCTGCCCTTTTTGCAGGAAGAAGACAAGCGCAGAATAAAAAGTAGGAGGTAATTCCATGGGTGGGTTTTCTGCAATCAGCGCCGGCAATGGCTGGCTGATCGCTGCCCTGGGAATTTCTGTGGTTTTTTTTGGGCTGGCATCCCTCGCCTTTATCATCACCTATTTCCCTCGTGTAATCCGCTGGTGGAATGACCATGCTCAAAGTCCCAAATATACCGTTCAACTGCTGAGGAGTATTTTCAGCCAGCGCAAGAGAAAGGCAACTATAAGCGCAGATGCTGGGGAAGGGCATG
>JAUVTM010000062.1 GCA_030601545.1 Syntrophobacterales bacterium | reverse complement strand
GTCACCGAAGACGGCAGCGAAGGCAGAAAAGGTCTAGTCACTGACCACCTTGAACAGTGGTTGACCCAGCAGGACGAATTACCCGAAGTTATATATTCCTGCGGTCCCTATCCCATGCAGCGACTGGTGGCAGAGATGGCTGCCCGGTTAGGTATCCCATCTCAGCTCTCTATGGAGGCCTTGATGGGCTGCGGTGTTGGGGCCTGCTTGAGCTGTTCCCTCAGGTGCCGTCCGCCAGAAGGTGTTCAGGATCCCCACTATGCAAATGTGTGCCAGGATGGACCGGTATTTCACGGAGAGGAGATAATCTGGGATTAATCCTCCAGCCGACAGTTGGCAGCGTGCAGCCAATTAAACTGAGTTTTAGGAAATATGTACCTATGGCAATAGGGGACTTAAGCGCTATAAAGGCTACAAAAACTATAAAGACTAGAAAAGCAATAAACGTGAGCATAGATGGAAAAACTATTGTATTTATTAAGTTTCTTGCTCTTTATCCTTTTCGCGCTTATCCCTGGTAGCTTATGATTTGCCCAGTGCGGATTTGATCCAATGACCAATGACAAACCCATTAACTTGGAAGTTGATCTCGGACCTCTCCGATTGAAGAATCCGGTGATGGTGGCATCAGGAACCTTCGGCTATGGGCAGGAGTACGCTGAACTGGTTCCTCTCGAGCGCTTGGGTGCAATGGTGGTAAAAGGCATTTCGCTGGAGCCCCGGTCCGGCAACCCTCCTCCCCGCATTTGGGAGACTTGCGGTGGCATGCTCAATTCCATCGGCTTGCAGAATGTGGGCCTTCACGCTTTTTTGGAGGAGAAACTCCCCTGGCTGAGACCGCTGTCCGTCCCTGTAATTGTTAATCTTTTCGGCAATACAGTGGAAGAATATGGAGAACTGGCTGCAGCTTTGGAGGGTCAGGAGGGCATCGATGGGCTGGAGATTAATATTTCCTGTCCGAATGTTAAGGCGGGCGGAATGACGTTCGGCTCTGACCCGGAAATGGCGTTCCAGGTGGTATCCGCAGTAAGGTCCAGAACCAACCTCCCGGTCATCACCAAACTCACCCCCAACGTTACCGATATCACTGTTATTGCCAGGGCAGCCCAGGATGCTGGCACCGACATCTTGTCCCTTATCAATACTGTTGCAGGGATGGCAGTTGATGTCCAGACCCGTCGGCCTCGGCTAGCAAACGTGGTCGGTGGACTGTCTGGACCGGCCATCAAACCCATCGCCCTGAGACAGGTATGGCAAGTTTTACAAGTGAGTAAGGTGCCGGTGATCGGCTTGGGAGGAATTGTTTGCGTAGAAGACGCCCTGGAGTTCCTGATAGTAGGCGCCAAGGCTATCCAGGTAGGCACCGCCAACTTCGTCAATCCACGGGTCACCCTGGAGATAATCGACGGCCTGGAAGACTACCTCCGCCAACGGGGCCTTGAAGATATCAATGAAATCATCGGCACTCTGGAGATCCCCGGACGCACCCAGCAGGCAGATTGCAGGTAGCAGCCGGCAGAAGACAAAAGACAGAGGGCGGAAGACGGAGGGCGGAAGACGGAGGGCTTTTTGTCAGTTGTCCGTGGTCCGTGGTCCGTTGTGAACAAATCCCAGAGCATAAAGCAAGAAGTAGACAGTTCTGAGCGCAAACTGGTAAATCGTTATCGAGCACGTAATATCTCAAATTCCGAAATTCCTTATTTCCTCAATCCCTCAATTCCAAATCCGAAATTCGAAATTCGAAATATCCGGGCTATGCGCTCTGCCTTTTCCTTTTTTGCCTTAAACGGCGCACATCTCCTACTCTTATGGTAAAGCGAACAGCGTCCAAAAATTCCAGCAGTGGTATGGTGTATTTGCGGCTGGTCTGAGTAAGCTCTTTGAACTGAGCAGTTGTGATCTCTTCCTGCTGTTGGAAGAAATCCAGTAATCGTTTTTTGAGATCTTCCAAAACGAGGTGGTGGAAGTACATATCCTCCTTGACTTTGACCAACAACACCTGTTGTAACATCCAATGAAGAATCTGCCGCGCTTCGCCATCAGAGACCCCAAGCGACTGGGCCACCTCTCGGAAAAAGGGAGGCTGCAGCCCTGCCCCCTGGTAGATCGCCTCAAGCTGTTCTCTTACCTCTTCTTGCTTCCCTGCAAGGGCCACTTGGTGAGCAGAGAGCCGCACGAGATCTTTTTCTTGAACAAGTTCACCTTGGCGGACCAATCGCTGGATGAGTTCGTTGAAAAGTTTGCCAACCACTCCGTGGGGCAGTCGGCCAAAGAGCTCTTCCTTATTGATGCCTGATCGCAAAGGTTCCCGCCGATGAAACTCATCAAGTTGGCCCAACAGTAACTCGCTGAGTTTGCCGAACACGTCCCTATGCACAAATCGAGGAGTCTCCCGATCGAACTGGATTACCTCACCGCGGCTCATCAGCTCTTGGAGTAAACGACGGAGTTGCTTTTCTGTAATATTGGCAAGTATGCTCAGCTCCCTTTCCCCGATGCCGGCAAATCCTGCGTCTCTAAGGTAGAGTTCCGCCATTTCACCGGATTCACCCTTTTGCAAGATGGTCAGAGACTCCAGAGTGTCAGCGACCATCCGCTTTCTTTTTGTCGGGGCCGGATGCAGTATTTGCCCACCGCCGATGGTGCGCATTGGCGAATAGCTTCGCAGGACAAAACGGTCCCCACTGCGGACCACCACCGGCTTATCCATCCGCACCTGGGCATAACCACTAGCACCGGGCTTGAGTTCATCAGTGTCCAGGAGTATCAGAGTGCCCATTTCTTCATTGGTGCCGGTGTGGAGGCGGACCTTTGCCCGGTTTTTCAAGGCCCGTGGCGCGGTCTCCAGATGTTGCAAGCGTACATCCACCATGAACGATGCAATCAGGCTTTCCGGGGTCGCCAACACATTGCCCCGCTCGAGGGCGGCTTTTTCCAGGCCTTGAAGGTTGATGGCCGTGCGCTGCCCACTGACGGCCTCATTTATTTCCCGATTATGAACTTGGATGCCACGCACCTTGGTTTTGAGCAGCTGAGGATAGACAAATAGGGTGTCCCCAGTCTTGACCCTCCCGGAAATTGCTGTACCGGTAACCACCGTTCCAAATCCCTTCATGGTAAAAACCCGATCCACAGCCAGACGAAAATCTCCACTGCTCGATCGGGCTTCCACCGCATCACAGAGACTCTGCAAATGGTTCAGTAACGAGTCTAAACCGTCACCAGTCACTGCCGAAACCGAAATTACTGGTGCTGAGGCAAGAAACGTTCCCTGCAAGAAATCTTGAATGTCTTCTTTCACCAGCTCCAGCCAATCCGCATCTTCCACCAGATCAGTCTTGGTGAGTATCACAATTCCCTGTTTGACCTTGAGAAGTTCGCAGATTTCGAGGTGCTCTCGTGTCTGAGGCATCACTCCTTCATCAGCGGCCACGACCAGCGCTACCAGATCGACACCTGTTGCCCCTGCCACCATGTGTCGCACAAACTTCTCGTGTCCCGGCACATCAACGATCCCCAACTCCTGTCCATTGGGAAGCTCGAGGTGAGCAAAACCAAGCTCGATGGTTATACCTCGCTCCTTTTCCTCCTTGAGACGGTCGGTGTCAATGCCGGTAAGAGCCTTGATCAAGGTGGTCTTCCCGTGATCTATATGCCCAGCCGTACCCAGGATGATCTGTTTCATGAATGAAGTCCCCCCGAGGATCTGTGTGGTGAAATGAGCCCATATAGTAAGCGGTAAACGGTAAACAGTGAACGGTAAACAGTGAACCCTCTGGGATCATTTATCATTGCGCATTGCGCCCTTATCATTGCACATTAAGGGACAAGAGTCACAAATTCAGTTCAACCAGATGAAGAATGATAAATCCGCAATCTCAAATCTGCAATCTGCCCGCTGCCCCCTGTCCGCTGGGCCATAAGCCACCCGGTGTCGAGTTACGAGGCGCTATGCATCTGGCGTATGCCCGATAGGAGAAAAGGTGATGGTAATCACGACCTGGTTATGTTCGTCCCGGGTTATATCGATAACGCCTCCATGTTTGTGAATCACCACTTTGGTCAACGGCAACTGCAGGTCAGCCTCCCCGAGTTTATCGCTAACGAAGGGATAGAAGAAGTGCTCCGTGTCGTCGTCCGCCACATGAAGGGCGGGATAACAGAGCTGAACAACTGCTGCACCATTGTATGTCGTGCTGACCCGAAGGCAGGATTGCTCGGGCATATGGCTGCAAGCGTTCTTGAGTATGGTTTCCAAAGCGTTGCGCAAATGGCTGCGGTCGGCACGAATAAAAGGAAGTTCCTCGTCCAGTTGCAGATCGAGCCTGATTCCTTGGCTGCCACACTTATCCTCGGAACCGCTGATGACCTCCTGCAGAAGCTTGTTCAGATCAACGTCTGAAAACTCAAGAGTGACTGGGCGTATGTAGGAGAGAATCATCTTGAGGATATGCTCCAACCGGCCCATCTCTTTAACGATAATCTCAACCTTACTCCGTTGAGCATCTTTCGGATCCATCTCCTGGAGCAACCTTCTGGCAAAGCCCCCAGCCGAGGTGAGAGGATTGCGGATTTCGTGTGCCAGCCTGGCAGAAACATTGCTTAGAGTTTTGAGCTCTTCGGTTTGAATGATCTGCTCTTGTAACCGCTTCCTCTCACTCACGTCTACTATGATACCATCCACCGCCTGCACCCTGCCCTCCCGGTCAGTTAAGGGCATTGCATGGTTAAGCAGAAATACTTCCCGGCCGTCTCGGCGATTGCCTCGGTACTCGAGGACAAATTCCCTACCCTCTGCGAGACAGGCCCTCAGTTGTTTGGCAACCTTCTGCTGATCCTCCGGATGTGCGATTCTGGTCCAGAATTGCCTGTCTGCTATTACCTCTGTGGGTGTGTATCCGAGGATTTCCTCAACAACCCTGTTAACATAAACGGTGGTTCCATCTGGTTCAATACGATAGACAACCAGAGGGGCATTTTCCACCAGCGTCTCATATTTCTCCTTCTCTTCCACGAGCTCTTGTGTTCTCGCCTCTACTCTCTCTTCCAAGGTAATGCAGTATTCTTGAATCTCTTGCCTTGCCCTGTTGAGGGATTCGAGCATGTCATTGAGAGAACTGGCCAGGGTGCCGATCTCATCCCGCCCTGGCACAGAAATTCCCCGGACCCGTTCGCCCGCAGCTATCTCTCGCGCCGCCGCAACGATGTCATGTACAGGGCGAAGAAAGACCGTCACCACCCAAATAATAACAATGGACGAGAACAGCAGGGCTGCCACCATAACAGCAAACATCTCGATTCTGTTTTCGGCCAACTCGGCAAGAGTGGCAGATCTGTCAACGCTGATCTCCACCACCCCGATACTCTTCCCGTAAAAATCCTTCAATGGCCCCAGGAAAAGAGCCAGGCCAGTAGCATCGGGCGGGCTAATCAATATTTCTGGATTCTGAGTTCGAAACACCCTGCCGCAGATCTCGTCACTCGATATTTGTAAGCTAGTCGAGGAGGCCGTTAGTGTATAAAAGCCACCAGTCCCGTGGATTGGAATGAGGAGGGCAAGATCCATGTCGTATCGACGCTTGAGGGAATCCAGAAAAGGACGCTCTACCGAGTACCCGATCTCAAAGGTTCCGATAACTTCATCTTGATAGAAGACTGGCACCACACCCCTAACCCCGAATCCGGTGGTACCTCGTTCCAACCCAGCAATTCCTTGGCCTGTCTCCTCAACCTTAGTAATTGTGTGACGAAAGGATGCCATGGCCTCGCCGGATTGATAGATCCGATGAAGTCGCAGAAAAGACGTGGCTGGTTTAGTGTGGAAGTGAAATTGTTTTACATCAAACTTATCGTTCAGAATCTCGTAAGAGGGTAGCAATAAATCAATGAGTGCTCTAGTATCTTTGCGGGCAAATGCCTCTTGCACTATCGGCGATTTGGCGACCTGGTAGGCCAGACTCAATGCCGAGTTTTCACGATCCTCCACCTGATCCGAGAAAGCTTGGTAGTAGTCGAATAGTTTTTTCTGTTCTTGGTTCTCGATTATTTTTCTCTGGGTATTGAGGCCCAAAAGGATAAGGGTGGTGGTCCCCACGAAGGAGAGAAACAAAAAGGGAATGAGTAGTTTCCATTTCAGGCTGATGTCATGAATTTTTCTCAGATGCAACTCCCGTGTCTCCTGCCGCCTCTTGTGCAGCCCACGTAGCGCCCTACAAGGTGCCAATTAGTCCTGCTATTATACATGGTGTTCCAAGGCTCATATCCTCAGATATCCGGGCTAGGATGGAAATATTCAACATTTAAGATGTGCCTCCATCTCCACAGGGTGTGCAACACTGATAACAAGAACCTAGAGCTCGGCGGCAATTATATTTCTGATCATATCGCCTGTTTCTTCGGCTGAAAGGTGGGCAAAACGTTCGTAGGGCACAGGTTCGAGCACCCTTATACTCATCTTCTGGCCGCCGTGAAAAATCATGCTGTGCTTGGGCAGGACGTCCTTTGTGCCGCTGATAACAACGGGAAGAATGGGAATCTTCATCTTTTTGGCCAGGGTGAACGCCCCCGACTTGAACGGTTTCAGGCGTCCGGTTTCTGACCTTGTGCCTTCTGGAAAGACAAAAAGGGAGTTGCCTTCGGCCAGTGCCTTTTCACAATCGACAAACATTTTCGCGATGCCCTTTTTATCTCCCCTCTTTAACTTAATGTACCGGTTCAGATACATGTTCCAGCCGATGAAGGGAATCTTGAACACCTCTGCCTTTGACACCCACTTGAATGGGAAAAAAAGGCTGAAGGCCATCAGGATATCCAGTGTGGATTGGTGGTTGGAGACAATGACATAGCGATCCCGCATCCGTATTGTGCTTCTTCCTTCAACACGAGCCGACCAGGCGGGCATGGCCCGCAGGTAAACCAAGGCCCAGAAGGAGGAAAACAGGTGGAGCAGCACCAAGCGGTTATCAAACAGTACAGTAAGAAGCCATATGACCAGAGCGACGCAAAAAAACAGCGCGGAGGTTGCAACGACAAAGGCGATAAAAAAAACGGTAACAATTCGATTCAGCATTTCTAATCACAAATCAAATGGTAAAAAAATGTTCTAGAAAATATTGGTGAATGCGTGGATCAGTAGTTAATTCAGGGTGGAATGTCAGGGCAAGAACATTACTTTCCTGCACCATTATAGGGTTGCCGCGTAACTCCATCAAAACTTCAACCTGTGAACCAACATTGCTAATCTTAGGGGCTCTAATGAACACTGTCTTGAACCTCGTAGGTCCTTGCAAAAATGTCACATCCACCTGGGTTATAAACGAGTCGATTTGCCTGCCATAGGCATTCCGAGTAACCGAAATGTCAATCAGTTGCAAAGGCTCTATCCGATGATCGTCAACGGTAGAGGCAACCATAATCGCCCCAGCACATGTCCCCATAATTGGATGTTCTTCAGCGAACTCACGAATTGGTTCATACAGATTATATTTCTGAATTAATTTTGTTAGTGTTGTGGTTTCACCGCCAGGAATGATCAAGCCCTCACAGCCGTGTAAATCTCCGGGCTTTTTCACCAAGATAGTTTCAATTTTCAGCAACCACAGCATCTCCTGATGCTTGGCGAAATCTCCTTGCAATGCTAAGATACCGATTTTCTTAGGCATGATTTACCAACCCCGGTGCTGTAATTGCTGCTCCTCGGGCAAATCTTTCATCTCAATGCCTTTCATGGCTTCACCCAATCCGGTGGATACTTCGAGGAGCACCTGCGGATCATTGTAGTGAGTCACCGCCTGAACAATGGCGTGTGCCCGGGCTTTCGGATCATTCGATTTAAAAATTCCTGAACCGACGAATACCGATTCAGCGCCCAACTGCATCATTAAGGCAGCATCCGCAGGTGTCGCCACGCCGCCTGCTGCAAAATTAGGAACCGACAATTTGCCGAGTTCTGCAGTTGTTTTAACCAGTTCGTAGGGGGCTCCCATTTTTCTTGAGACTGTCATCAACTCATCATCACGCAATGCTGTTAATCCTTGGATTTCACCCATCACTTTTCGCATATGACGCACGGCTTCAACAATGTTGCCTGACCCTGCTTCACCTTTCGTACGAATCAACGCTGCACCTTCACCAATTCTTCTTAAAGCTTCCCCTAAATCCAGACAACCACAGACAAACGGAATTTTAAATTGATGTTTATTGATATGATTTACCTCATCCGCAGGGGTCAATACCTCACTTTCATCAATAAAATCTACTCCCAACTCCTCTAAAATTTGCGCTTCAACAAAATGGCCAATACGACATTTGACCATCACAGGGATCGAAACAGCTTCCTGTATCTCCTTAATCAAGGTCGGATCTGACATGCGGGAAACCCCTCCTACCTTGCGAATATCGGCTGGGATGCGCTCCAATGCCATAACCGCAACTGCACCCGCTTCTTCTGCTATTTTAGCGTGCTCAGCATTGACAACATCCATAATGACACCACCTTTTAACATCTCGGCAAGTCCAAGCTTAATTTCAAACGTTCCTTTTTCCATGTTTCTCTTCTTCCTTTCTTGACTATGATATGCTCTTTTCAAACGAATCTTAGCAATTGTTCTGTTGTCTCGTGAGTGACCAACTGTTTACTATTTCCAGCAGAACCATAATAGAGGAGTTTTGCAGAAAAGTTCAATACTTTCCATTATTATCAGGTGCTCTAAGAAAAAATTCACCAAAGCACACTATTAGACGCCCTATACAGAAGTCTCAATACCATTCTATCCTACATCCGGGTTAATAGAAAAAAAGGCGCCCAGATCAATCTGGGCGCCCTATTTGCTTGGTGCCGGAGGCGAGAGTCGAACTCGCACGGGCACAAGGCCCACTGGATTTTGAGTCCAGCACGTCTACCAGTTTCATCACTCCGGCAGCTAAACTTAATAATTATAGCGACGCATGGTTTGCGGTGTCAATGTTAATTACGGCGAGACGGGAGGTCGGGCGAGACGAGAGCAGATTGAAGATTTCAGATTTCAGATTGAAGATTTGGGGAGGCATAGGGCACGGCGCAGGAGAGAAACGACGCGGAGAAACGGTGACACGGAGACGCGGCGAGGAGGGCAAAAGACAGAGGGCTTCTTGTCAGTTGTCTGTGGTCCGTTGCGAGGAAAGCATAGAACAAGGAGTCAGAATTGAGAATCCCAAATTTAGGAGAAAAACAATCATAATCGATTTCCCATCAACTACTGGCTACTGGATTTTTTCAATGCGAATTGAGAAATGCGAAATGATCAA
>JAUVTM010000003.1 GCA_030601545.1 Syntrophobacterales bacterium | reverse complement strand
AGTGGAAAAAATCGATGTACATATCCATCCTCAGAGTATCGTCCACTCCATGGTGGAATACGTTGACGGCTCGGTTATTGCCCAGATGGGTATACCGGATATGCGTATTCCTATAGCCTATGCCCTAGCCTATCCGGAACGCCTGGAGCTGGACCTGCCTCGCTTGGACTTTTTCACCGTGCAAACCCTCACGTTTCAGGAACCCGACCTCAACCGGTTCCCCTGCCTGAAACTGGCCTTTGCTGCCTGTAAGGAGGGTGGCACTATGCCAGCCGTTCTCAATGCTGCAAATGAGGTTGCAGTCCAGGCTTTTCTGGATAACCGCATCCCGTTTAGCGGAATTCCCAGATTGGTGAACCAGGCCATGGACGAGCATACCCTGGACCCTGCAGCAGAGCTTGAGGCCATACTGGAAGCCGACGCCTGGGCGCGAAGACGAACTGAAGAGGAAATTCCTAACCTCCGCTAACACATGGCATTGCGGATCTCGGAATGCGGATTTGGCTTCGCGTCATATGGCTGCGGTATAAGATCGCGGCTAGAAAGCCGCTCCCACAGGGAATGGAGGACCGTTCAGAGGGTAAATGCCAGATGGCAGGAGGCAGTGTCGTTATCCGTTATTAGTTATTTGTTATTCGGGAGATCTGTCGCTATAAACTGCCTTGACGACTCGAATGATTTCTACGACTTTTACGATTTCTACGGTTTCTACGGCTTCTACGATTTAATGCTTACCGTTTACCGTTTACCGCTGACTACTGGATGTGAGATGTGGTGGCCACTCATAACCAAGCATTGGCGCGAAATCTGCATTGGGAGAACTCGTCCATTTGGTTGGCAATAGATTTAGGCCACGTTATAATGCAAAAAAATATTTTGCTCTTATATTAATAAGCAAAACTAATTGACTTGAGGAGCAAGCAAATCTTGGAAGCGCTTTGGGCATTTTCTCGCACGATCGTATCATTTGTAGTTTCACTGGGAATACTCATCTTTATTCATGAGTTCGGTCATTTTGTGGCTGCCAAACTATTCGGGATTAAAGTTGAGCGTTTTTCCTTAGGCTTTGGTCCGCGGTTGCTGGGCAAAAAGGTAGGAGATACCGACTACCGCATCTCGGCTTTTCCCCTCGGCGGATATGTCAAGATGCTGGGCGAGTCCAGTGATGAGGAAATACCAGAGGAGTTGCATCCTGTCTCTTTTTCCCATCAACCTTTGCGGCGGCGCATGAGCATTGTTGCAGCTGGCCCGGTCTCCAACTTACTGTTGGCAGTGTTGCTCTATGCTTTCATCTTTGCCTTTTTTGGGCTAACCGAAACCTCCACGGACATCGGCTCAGTGACCCCTGATTCGCCCGCAGCTGCAGCCGGCCTCAAGAGTGACGATAAGGTCCTGGCTGTTGACAGGATCCCAGTTCAGGTATGGAGTGACCTCTCTCGGTTAATCCAGGAAAGTGGTGGCAAGAAGATCCAGCTTAAGCTGCAACGGGGAAATGAGGTATTTACCGTGCAGCTCACTCCCGAAGTTAGGGAAACCAAAAACATACTGGGTGAGAAGATTAGCCGCCCCCTCATCGGCATCGTGGCCTCCAACAATATCATTGTGGAAAAAGTCAATCCATTCCAGGCTGTGTATCATGCGGTTACCCACACGGTCGGCATGATAAAGCTTACCTTCGTTGTCCTGGGCAAACTCATCGTCGGTGCGATTTCTCCTAAGACTCTGGCTGGACCTATTGGCATAGCTCAGATCTCTGGCGAGGTGGCCAAGGCTGGGCCGATCGCCTTCCTTTATTTCCTCGCACTTCTCAGTATTAACCTGGGGATACTTAATCTCCTCCCCATTCCCATACTCGACGGTGGTCACCTGCTCTTCTTCTCCATTGAGGCGATCATGGGCAAGCCGCTCAGTATTAGAAAGCGTGAAGTAGCCCAGCAGGTCGGTCTCTTCATACTCATTGCTCTGATGGTATTTGTTTTCTACAACGACATCTATCGCCTGTTTGACCCGGGGAGAGGGATGCCCTAAAGGTAGTTGGCAGCCCTTCGACAGGCTCAGGGCAAGCGGGCAGTTGGCAGCTGACAGCGAGCAGTAGCCAGTGTCGTTATCCGTTATTAGTTATTTGTTATTCGGGAGATCTGTCGCTATTAGCTGCCTTGACGACTTGAATGATTTCTACGGTTTCAACGATTTACTGCTTACCGCTCACCGCTTACCAAAGGCTATGCGCCTAGCGCTATGCGACCATAATGAAAATCCTCGCCATTGACACATCCACGCCAGTCGGGAGTATTGCTATAGTAGAAGGCGCTTTGCTCAAGGCTCAGTATATCCTCAACATCAGTGCAACCCACAATCAGCGTTTATTGCCGGGCATTGACCGGATTTTGACGGATGCCGACTGGACCCTGAAAGATCTCGATGGACTGGCGGTGAGTCTTGGTCCTGGGAGTTTTACCGGTTTGCGAATCGGGCTGAGTGTTGTCAAAGGGCTGGCATGGGCAACAGGTAAACCTTTGGCCGGTGTTCCCACTTTAGATGCACTGGCAGCTAATGTTCCCCTCGCCCCTTACCCAATCTACCCGGTTTTGGATGCACGCAAAGGGGAGATCTATACAGCCCTCTACCGCATGGGCGATGAGCAGGTGCCGGCGAGGCTTACCCCTTACATGGCGATCAAGCCTGAAAAGCTGGCAGACCTCATCTCAGAAGAAACCGTCCTGGTTGGAGACGCGCTCCTGCGCTATGGAGACTACTGGACAAGCAAAATCGGTGATCGCTTGCATCTGGTTCCACCCCATCTTAATGTCGTCCATGCAAGCTCCGTAGCCTGGCTGGCCTGGCATAAGCTCCGTAGCGGAATACACCAAGACGTCGCAAGTTGCACTCCTCTCTACGTCCGTCCATCCGAGGCAGAACTCAACCGGATGTCCGAGTAAAGCTCCACTTACATTGTGGATTTTAGATTGTAGAATGCAGATTGAAGAAGCTTGTAATTTATTCGTTTCAATTTACGTTTTCAACAGTAAGTCAAGTGTCAGTGGTACTTCAATCTGAAATCTAAAATCTCAAATCTGCAATCGTCATATCTATATTGACAAAATAGTCCAGATTGCATATAGATATTCATTTATCCCTTCATTCTACGTAACATCATTCGCATCCAACTTTGCCTGGGCTAGATGCTTCAAGGGGGATAGGGTATGGAAAAATGGGATGAGGAACTGATCGCCCGTCTCCTTCCTCGCAGCGAAGAGTTGAGCCAGTACATTGAAGAACATCACCGCTACGAGGAACAACTGGAAAAATTCAGCCAGCGCCCGTATCTGACTACGGAAGAGGAAATGGAAAAGAGACGCATCCAAAAACTGAAACTGGCGGGCCGAGACAAAATCGAGGCCATTTTGGCCAAACATAGATAGAGGTGAGTCATGAAACTAACAGGAGCCCAAATATTTTTCGAGTGCTTAAAAGCGGAAGGGGTGGAAGTCATCTTTGGTTTACCTGGTGGTGTGCTCCTCGATCTCTACGATGAGATGCCGAAGCACGACATCCGCCACATCCTTGTTCGCCACGAGCAGGGAGCAGCCCACATGGCTGATGGCTATGCCCGTGCTACTGGTCGCGTGGGCGTGTGCCTGGTAACCTCCGGCCCCGGGGCCACCAACACGGTTACCGGCATTGCCACGGCCTATATGGATTCCATCCCCATAGTGGTGTTCACCGGCCAGGTGCCAACTGCGCTCATCGGTAACGACGCCTTTCAGGAGGCAGACATCGTTGGCATCACCCGTCCATGCACCAAACACAACTATTTGGTCAAGGACGTGCGTGATCTCGCCAGGATCATCCGTGAGGCCTTTTATCTGGCGCATTCTGGGCGACCTGGTCCCATCTTGGTGGACCTGCCCAAGGACGTCATCAATACCAAGACCGAGTTCAAGTATCCCAAGAAGATTTCCATGAAGGGCTACAAACCAACGACCGAGGCCCACATGGGTCAGATCAAAAGGGCATATACCGCCATTGGTAAGGCCAAAAGGCCGATGATATATGCCGGTGGTGGGGTGATTAGTTCCAATGCTGCCAAAGAACTCAAGCAATTGGGAGAGCAACTCAGGTGTCCGGTGACCACAACCCTCATGGGGTTGGGGGGATTTCCTGCCCCTCACGAGTTGTGGCTCGGGATGTTGGGAATGCACGGCACCTTCCGGGCCAACATGGCGGTGGGAAATACTGATTTACTCATTGCCATCGGTGCCCGTTTCGACGATCGGGTAACCGGCAAGCTCGATGAGTTCGCCCCATCGGCCAAGATTATCCACATTGACATAGATCCGACCTCAATAAGCAAGAACGTTAAGGTAGACATACCCATTGTTGGAGATTGCCAGGATGCGCTCAAGAAGCTCCTCCAACTGGTCAAAGAAAGTCCAATAGACGACCTGGAGAAGGTCAGGAAGCCCTGGCTGGATCAGATCCAGAAATGGAAGGAAACCTATCCTTTAGCTTATGAACAAAAGGACAATTTGATCAAACCTCAGTATGTGGTCGAAAAACTTTACGAACTTTCTGAGGGTAAGGGCATCATTGCCACCGAGGTTGGGCAAAACCAGATGTGGGCTGCCCAGTACTACCACTTCTCCGAGCCCCGCACTTTGCTCACTTCGGGCGGACTGGGTACTATGGGGTACGGCCTTCCGGCAGCCATCGGCGCTCAAGCCGCCTTTCCTGACCGATTGGTCATTGATGTTGCCGGAGATGGCAGCATTCAGATGTGCATCCAGGAGATGATCACTGCCGTGGAAAACAACCTACCAGTGAAGGTGGCAATTTTGAATAACCAATATCTGGGGATGGTCCGGCAGTGGCAGCAACTCTTCTACGAGAAAAACTACTGCGCTACCTGCCTCAAAATTGCGCCAGATTTCGTTAAACTTGCTGAGGCTTACGGTGCCTTGGGGCTACGGGCCCACAAGCCCGATGAGGTGGAATCGGTTATCCGAGAAGCGTTCGCATCACCCAAGCCGGTAATCATGGATTTTGTGGTCAACCCGGAAGAATGTGTCTATCCCATGGTGCCTGCTGGAGCAGCGATGACGGAAATGCTCCTGGCGTAGGAACCCGTCAGTAGTCAGCTCACTGAGTTCGCAGCAAAGCGCAGAGCGCCAAACGGATAGGGTTAAAGCGAGAAAGGGCCAAGGCGAGAAAGGAAAGAGACCGACTTTCTTTGCTTTTCTCGCTTTTCTCGCCCATACACGCTATGCTCTATGCGCTATGCGACTTTGAGCAACGGACAACTGATCCGCCTTAGGCGGAACAACGGACAGATACTATGCGGTCAAGCCTCGGGAGCAACCTGAGGAGTCGAGTTTTCTTTAACATTGGCGTAAAAGGAGAAATGTCGTGAGGCATATCCTCGGTGTCCTGGTGGAAAATCAGCCCGGCGTCCTTTCCCGGGTGGCTGGATTATTCAGCGGCAGGGGCTTCAATATTGAGAGCCTGACCGTGGCCGAAACTCTTGATAAGGGAGTTTCCCATATCACCCTGGTGACCACCGGCGACGAAATGATCATGGAGCAGATTGTCAAGCATCTCAACAAGCTGGTTAATGTGATCAAGGTGATCGATTTTCGCGAAGTGAAATTTGTGGACCGGGAAATGGCCCTGATCAAGGTGAAGGCCGAGGCCGATACCCGGGCTGAAGCACTCCGCATTACGAATATTTTCAGGGGCAAGGTGGTGGATGTCTGTCAGCATTCCTTCACCATTGAAGTGACCGGTGACGAGGGCAAGATCCAAGCGATTCTCGACCTGCTGAGTCAGCTGGGTATTGTTGAGGTGGTCCGCACCGGCAAAGTCGCCATTGCCCGCGGTAGAAAGAACAGCACAAAAAGGTAGGGGCAGGACACGGATATACCTTGCCTCGTCAAGAATAGGGAAGCATTTGAAGAGCATAAACATTTTTTCCCGAAACCACCGAGGACTGGGCTTGGCTCTCCCCGGTTAGTTAGCTGGACCTATAGGTTTCCGGTTCTTTACTGGAGCTACAGGAGGACACAGTGAAAATCTACTATGATTCTGATGCTGATCTGGGCGTGCTCAAAGGGAAAAAAGTGGCAATCATTGGCTACGGCAGTCAGGGCCACGCCCAGGCACAAAACTTGAGGGATAGTGGCTTGGATGTCATCATCGCCGAACTGAAGGACACTCCCAATTATGACCTGGCGAAGGAGCATGGCTTCAAACCCATCACAGCCAGTGAGGCTTCGAGCCTTGCCGACGTGGTCCAGATCCTTGCTCAGGACGACGCCCAGGCAATGTTGTACAGAGAAGAAGTTGCCGCCCACATGACCGAGGGCAAAACCCTGGTCTTTTCACACGGTTTTAATATCCACTTCGGTCAGATCCAACCTGCAGCATACCTGGATGTGGTTATGATTGCTCCCAAAGGTCCGGGCCATTTGGTGCGCAGCGAATACGAAAAGGGAGCGGGGGTACCATCATTGGTTGCCATTCACCAGGATGCCACCGGCCATGCCCTGGAAACGGCTCTTGCTTACGCCAAGGGACTGGGTGCCACCAGAGCCGGGGTGATTCAAACCACTTTCGAAGAAGAAACCGAGACCGACCTTTTCGGAGAACAGGTGGTTCTTTGTGGTGGGGTGACAGAGTTGGTCAAGGCAAGTTTTGATACCCTGGTGGAGGCCGGCTACCAGCCGGAGATCGCCTACTTTGAGTGCCTGCACGAACTGAAGCTCATCGTTGACCTTTTTTACCAGGGAGGCATATCCTTCATGCGCTACTCGGTGAGTGATACTGCCGAGTTTGGTGATTACACTCGGGGCAAGCGCATTATTACGGAAGAGACCCGGGAGACCATGCAGGAGATTCTCGCCGAAGTGCAGAGTGGTGAGTTTGCACGTGAGTGGATCCTGGAAAACAAGGCCGGCCGCCCAGTGTTCAACGCCATTCGACGTCTGGAAAAGGAACATCCCATTGAGGATGTGGGTGCCAAACTTCGTGCCATGATGCCCTGGTTGAAGAAGTCCTAGTGATCTGCGGGCAGATAATTGGCGTGTGTTTTCGCCCGTGTACTACGTGTACTAATTGATACTTTCAGATTTTTGATGTCGGTGCCATGCGACGATTGCCCATTGCCAAGCAAGGCTCTCCATACATTATTGGCCTTGCGGTGCTGTTACTTCTGTTCGGTCTGTTGGGCTGGGCGATTTTGACTGCCCTTACTTTAATCTTAACGCTTTTAGTGATAAACTTCTTCCGAGACCCTGAGAGGACCATACCGCAGGACCCACAGGCGGTGTTGGCCCCGGCTGACGGACAAATTATTTTCGTCGGGAAAGTATTTGAAGATAGGTTTGTAAACAAAGAGACCCTGAAAATCAGCATCTTCATGTCAATTTTCAATGTCCACGTGAACCGCATACCTTTCTCTGGAGAGGTGGAAAGCGTTCATTACGAAAAGGGCACATTTTTTGCTGCCCATGTAGATAAGGCCTCTAGAGACAACGAACACAATGCAGTGATTCTGAGAATCTCTGGTGGAGAAAAAATAGTTTTCATCCAAATTGCCGGCTTGGTCGCTCGGCGAATCGACTGCTGGCTGCAGCCGGGTGAGCAAGTTCAGCGGGGCGACCGTTTTGGTATGATTCGTTTCGGCTCCAGGCTGGACGTTTTCGTTCCCACTGACAGCCGGTTGGCAGTAAACAAGGGGCAACGTGTTAAAGCAGGAGAGAGTATTTTATGTTACCACCTAAAGGACAACTGAAACGGAGAACCGAACAGCCACAACAGAAGAAGAGAGGTATCTACCTCCTCCCTAACCTTCTTACCACCGCTAACCTGTTCTGCGGCTTTTACAGCATTGTTGCCACCATCAATCACGATTTCAGGACGGCAGCATTTGCGATTCTCTTTGCCTGTCTCTTCGATACTCTCGATGGCAAGGTGGCTCGTCTCACTGGCACCAGCAGCCGCTTTGGTGTGGAGTATGATTCTCTGGCGGATCTGGTGGCTTTCGGGGTAGCACCGGCGCTGCTTGTGTATCTGTGGGCACTTCAACCATTCGGCCGCCTGGGGTGGGGAGCGGCTTTCCTATTTGTTGCCTGTGGCGCCCTGCGGTTGGCCCGTTTCAATACACAGGCTCATTTGACTCCCAAGAAGCATTTCGTGGGACTTCCCATTCCCGGAGCCGCCTTAATGGTAGCCACAACCGTGATGTTTTTTTACCGGATGGGAGGCAGTGGTCCCACAAAGCATTTCCTGTTGTTGGCCACGACCTACGTGCTGGGTTTTCTCATGGTCAGCAGCATCCCTTACAATAGCTTCAAAGAGTTTGATGGATTTCAGCGGACGCCGTTTCGGACGCTGTTCTTGATAATCCTGCTTTTTTCGGTAGTCGTTGCCCAACCTTCCATCATGCTCTTTACTCTGGGCCTTGTCTATGTGAGTTCAGGTCCTCTTGGGTACGCTTACGGCCTGCTCCAAAGCCGCAGGCAACCCGTTGAGGAACAAGTGGATAGCCAGGAGATCGTAAAGAGCAGAAACGGAACAGAATAAAGGCTGCCTCCCACCACTCAAGGCGCAAGGCACCGGGCACAAGGTAAAAACAATCAAATAAAATTATCCTCTCCTTATGCCTTACGCCTCTACGGCCAGCAAAGCCATTGAGCTCTGACCTGACTCAATGGACCAGGTCTCCTAGATTCGAATGACCAGTGACAAAGGTAGCGACCATGGGAATGACGATTACCGAGAAAATTCTTGCGGCCCACGCCGGCTTGGACAAAGTAGAACCGGGAGAACTCATCGAAGTCAGTGTTGACTTCTCCCTCGCCAACGATATTACTGCGCCCATTGCCATTGAGCGGTTCCGCCAGTCGGGTGCCGAAAAGCTTTATGACGTGGCGAGGATTGCCCTTGTCCCCGACCATTTCGTACCCAACAAGGACATTGAATCTGCCACCCAGTGCCAGCTTTTGCGGGAGTTTGCCGTCGAGCATAAATTACCCCATTTTTATGAGGTGGGTCGCATGGGCATCGAACACGCGCTCCTACCTGAACAGGGATTGGTCCTCCCCGGAGATGTGGTGGTAGGCGCCGACAGCCACACTTGTACCTACGGGGGCCTCGGTGCTTTTGCCACCGGCGTTGGCAGTACGGATCTTGCTGCGGTTATGATAACCGGCCGGACCTGGTTTCGGGTGCCAGCCTCCATCAAGTTTATCTTCCAGGGGAATCTTCGTCCCTGGGTTACGGGTAAAGATCTGATTCTTTATACCATTGGCCAAATTGGCGTTGATGGTGCCCGTTACCGGGCCATGGAGTTCACCGGCTCTGTCATTGCTCAACTCTCTATGGATCAACGGCTGACCATGGCCAACATGGCCATTGAAGCAGGGGCAAAAAACGGCATAATCGCACCTGACGAGTGTACCCGGACTTTTGTGGAGGAAAGAGCCCAGCGGTCCTACCAATTTTACCAAAGCGACGCTGATGCTCAGTATGAGCAGGTCATCACTTACAATGTTAGTGAGATCGAACCACAAGTGGCCCTGCCACCTTCCCCAGCGAACAGCCAACCGGTTTCATCC
This sequence comes from Syntrophobacterales bacterium, assembly GCA_030601545.1. GTDB lineage: Bacteria > Desulfobacterota > Syntrophobacteria > BM002 > BM002 > BM002. The sequence goes on along the minus strand of JAUVTM010000003.1, from coordinate 10,170 downwards.
TTGGATGAGATTCCCATTGATCAGGTAGTGATCGGCTCCTGTACCAATGGCCGCATTGAGGATTTGAGATTGGCTGCTCAGCTGCTGAAAAGCCGCAGGGTAGCACCCAGGGTGCGCTGCCTCATCATTCCTGCCACCCAGGCCATTTACCGACAGGCCATGGATGAAGGTCTGTTCACAATTTTCCTCGAGGCAGAGGCTGCCATAAGCACCCCGACCTGTGGTCCTTGTCTGGGTGGACACATGGGAATTCTCGCTGCTGGGGAGCGGGCCGTGGCCACTACCAACAGGAATTTCGTGGGGCGAATGGGTCATCCAGAAAGCGAAGTCTATCTGGCCTCTCCTGCCGTGGCTGCGGCCTCGGCCGTGCTGGGCCGTATCGCTGGCCCAGAGGAGCTGTAAAGATTTTTCACCACAAAGAACACAGAGGAAAGTAATTTCAGATTGTTGATTGTAGATTGCAGATTGCGAAATCTTCTAGATTCTATTTGTTTCAATCTACAATCTTAGATCTAAAATCTCAAATATCCTTTTGTTCCCTCAGTGCTCTCTGTGTGCTTTGTGGTTCAATGGATTGATAGCCCTTGGAGGCAACAATGAAATTATCCGGCAAGGCGTGGAAATTTGGGGCTGATATTGACACTGATGCCATTATTCCAGCTCGCTATCTGAACACTTCAGATCCGAAGGAGCTTGCCCAGCATTGCATGGAGGACGCTGATCCCGAGTTTGCTCAGAAGGTCTCGCCAGGTGATGTTATCGTCGCTGGTAAAAATTTTGGTTGCGGCTCCTCTCGAGAACACGCCCCCATCGCTATTAAAGCGGCCGGGGTAAGCTGTGTAATTGCCGCAAGCTTCGCTCGCATCTTCTACCGTAACGCTTTTAATATGGGTCTGCCCATCTTGGAGTCAGAGGAGGCGGCGGCAGATGTTGTCACGGGCGAGCAACTAGAAATAGATCTGGCAGCTGGAACTATTGTCAACAAAAGCCGCAATCTTACCTACAAGGCGCAGCCAGTGCCGCCTTTCATGCAAGAGTTGGTGGCCGGAGGTGGTCTCATCCCTTACGTTATGAAACGACTCGACACGTCGAGCTGATCATACATTCCACACCACGAAGCTGAACAAAACTTTGTGACCTTCGTGACCTTTGTGGTTTAAATTCCCCCTTCGGAGGTTGTGATGGCAAAAACGTATCGGATTGGCGTAATTCCGGGCGACGGCACCGGTCCTGAGGTGATAGCTGAAGGCCTCAAGGCCCTTGCAGCCGTTGCTGAACGTAATGGCTTCTCCTACGAATTGGTTTCCTATGACATTGGCGGGGACCGCTATCTGAAAACTGGTGAGACCCTGCCTGATTCAGTTCTCCAGGAGCTGCAAACGGTGCATGCCATCTACTTGGGTGCCATTGGTCACCCTGAGGTTCAGCCCGGGATCCTGGAGCAGGGTATTTTGTTGACCATTCGGTTTACCTTAGACCAGTATATAAATCTACGGCCGGTCGTCCTCTATCCAGGTGTTTGGACACCGCTGCGGGATAAAAATCCTGAAGACATCGATTTTGTGGTGGTTAGAGAGAACACCGAAGGTCTCTATGTTGGCAGTGGTGGTTTTTTGAGAAAGGGTACTCCGGATGAGATTGCCATTCAGGAATCGGTGAATACGCGTAAAGGCGTGGAGCGCTGTGTCCGCTATGCTTTTGAGCTTTGCCGTCGCCAGGGGCGTCAGAAGGTAACTCTTTGTGGTAAGACCAATGTGCTGACGTACGCCTTCGACCTGTGGGACCGGACCTTCCATGAAGTAGCCCAGGAATACAAGGATATCGAAACGGATTATGCCCACGTGGATGCTATTTGTATGTGGATGGTGAAAAATCCAGAATGGTTCGACGTAATTGTGACCGACAACATGTTCGGTGACATTATCACCGATCTTGGGGCCATGATTCAGGGGGGGATGGGCATAGCAGCCGGGGGAAATATAAACCCGCAAGGTGTGTCTATGTTCGAGCCCATCGGAGGTTCTGCCCCTAAATACACCGGGAAGAGCGTGATCAATCCTCTGGCGGCAATTGCCGCCCTGGCCATGCTCTTGGATAACCTTGGTGAAGAAGACAGTGGCCGTCAGGTGGAAAATGCCATCAAGCGAGTGGTACTAGATGACTTGAAAAGCATGGACGCCGGTCGTATGGGTTATACCACCCAGGAGGTTGGTGATTTGGTAGCTGAATATATTTCAGAGAGCTAGTTGGTTGATAAGATGATTGCTAAATTGAGCCATTGTTGATGTATTTAGTATTAGAAGAAAAAGTATTAAACAGTCCCAATTTTCACCCCACGAGAGGTAATGGGCAATGAAAAGCGAATATCATGTAGCAGTAGCCGGCGCCACGGGCGCGGTGGGCAATGAGATGATCCAGATTCTTGAGGAGCAGGAGTTCCCGGTAGCTTCCCTCAAGCTGCTGGCCTCTTCCCGCTCCGTGGGAAAGACTCTAGACTTTCGCGGTGAAAGCCTGCACGTTAAAGAGCTCCGTGAGGATTCTTTCGAGGGAGTAGATATCGCTCTGTTCTCTGCAGGTGCCGCGGCCAGCCGGCAGTTCGCACCGGCAGCGGCCGAGTCTGGCTGTGTGGTAATCGACAATTCCAGCAGTTGGCGTATGGATCCGGAGGTGCCGTTGGTGGTACCCGAGGTCAACCCTCACGCTATCGCCGATTATCGCAACAAGGGCATCATCGCCAACCCAAACTGTTCTACTATTCAGATGGTGGTAGTGCTTAAGCCCATCTATGACGCCGCGGGAATTGAACGAGTGGTGGTGTCAACCTACCAGGCGGTCTCGGGCACTGGAAAGAACGCCATAGAGGAATTGACGGAACAGACAAAGAATCTCTTGACCTTCCAGGCAGTTACAGCCGAGGTCTATCCCCATCGGATCGCCTTTAACTGTTTTCCCCATATCGGCAGCTTTCTGGAAAATGGCTATACCGAAGAAGAGATGAAAATGGTCCATGAGACCCATAAAATCATGGAGGCTCCCAACATTAGGTTAAGCGCTACCACCGTACGCATTCCGGTCTTCTATGGTCACTCGGAAGCGGTAAATATTCAGACCGAACGCAAGCTATCTGCTAAAGAGGCGCGGGTTCTGCTTTTTCAGGCTCCCGGGATTAGGGTGATGGACAATCCGGATGAACGGATCTATCCAATGCCTTCGGAAGCGGCCGGCATCAACGAAACCCTGGTGGGAAGGATTCGAGAAGACATCTCTATTGAAAATGGGCTCGACCTTTGGATCGTAGCCGATAATATCCGCAAGGGTGCCGCCCTCAACACAGTGCAGATAGCAGAACTTCTGATCAAGGAACATCTGTAGCCCTGTCAGTTGTCCGTTGTCCGTTGCTAAGAGTCGCATAGCGCATAGGGCATAGCGCAAAGCGAAAAAAACATTGAGTGCCAGGAGGTAAACGGTAAATAGTTGCAGAACCATCGTCTAATCCGTTTACCAATCGCTATGCGCTGAGCGCTCTGCGCTTTGCTGCGAACTCAGTGAGCTTACAACTGACCACGGACCACTGACTACTGACAACGGACGTTTAATGAAATTTCTTCGAGATCTTACACTGGGCCACTATTACCCCACGAGCTCTCCCATCCACACACTTGATCCCAGGGTAAAGCTCATAGGTTTGTGCTTGGCTGGTTTTACGCTTTTCACCCTCGATAAACTGTTGGGCCTAGCCCTCTTTTTTCTCGGCTCTCTTTGGCTGATCCACCTGGCCCACCTGCCCCTGGCCACCGTCCTTCGAGGCTTGCGCCCGTTCGTTTGGCTTTTCGTATTGACTGCCTGCTTGCAATTGTTTTTTACCGCAGGCCGACCTCTTCTTCCAATTGACCTGGGGCCCCTGAATATTACCTGGGAAGGGCTTCATCAAGCAGTCCGCATTGGCGGTCAACTTTCTCTGTTCATCCTGTTCTCCTCTATCCTAACCCTGACCACCTCACCTCTGGAACTGCTTCGGGCTCTGGAGAAGTTTGGCAGCCCTCTTGCCCGAGTCCGCATTCCAGTTGCAGAATTATGCCTGGCAATGCTACTCTGCATCCGCTTTCTCCCTATTTTGGGCCAGGAGGCAGAAAGGATTGTTGAATCCCAGATGGCACGCGGCATCGATCTTAGCTCTGGAACCTGGCGTAACCGTTTAGAAAAATTTCATGGTATTTTTTTTCCTCTTCTCTATAATGTCCTGTGGCGCGCTGATGAGCTCGCCACTGCCATGGCCGTCCGTGGCTATGGCCAGATTGTGGAAAAACAGACTTTGAAGCAGATGCGTTTATCCAGGGTAGACTGTTTAAGTCTGGCAGTAATTGTGACCTGGTGTATCGCGCTCTTTTGGCTCTTCCATGGTTGAGGTCCACATTGCGAATTATCGCCGGTAAGCATCGAGGCCTGCGGCTAAAGACCCCAAAGGGCAAAAGCATGCGACCTACAGCCGAGCGAGTTCGGGAGGCCATCTTTAATATTATCGCTCTTGATTTGACTGGACTCTGGGTTCTGGATCTTTTTGCTGGCACAGGTGCCATGGGTCTCGAGGCACTCAGTCGCGGTGCCGAATTTGTGGTCATGGTGGATCAACACCCTGGAGCCGTAAAGCTGATTAACCGCAACCTGGCCGCTTGCGGTAATCCCCAGCACGCCAAACTCTTCAGACTGGACCTGCGCCGGGGCCTCAAGGGACTGATGCGACGTGGTTACCACTTCGATTTGGTGTTCCTGGATCCACCTTACGGGCGGGGATTGGGCCAGCGCTGCCTGGAGCAACTCGGCAACGGTACGCTCCTCAACCCGACTGCTACCGTGGTTAGCGAGCATGCCATTGAGGAGAATCTCACTTCAACTTATGGCTGTCTCCAGCGCCAGAACATGCGGAGCTATGGGAGTACGGCAGTGAGTTTTTACCGACGGGGAGAATAGATAATCATGAAAGATAAGAGAATCACTGTCTATGCCGGATCTTTTGACCCTATCACCAACGGGCATCTGGATTTACTGGACCGAGCTCTGAAGATCTTCGACAACATCATCATCGCGGTTGCTGAGAATCCAGCAAAACAGCCGCTTTTTACCCTTGAAGAACGGCTTGACCTCATCCGCGTTAGTCTGAAAAATCACCAAGAGCCCCATCGTATTAAGGTAGGCAGCTTCAAGGGACTGCTCGTGGACTACGTTAAACAGTGTGGCGCTATGGCCATTCTCAGAGGACTGCGGGCCGTAAGCGACTTTGAGTATGAGTTTCAAATGGCTCTTATGAATCGAAAGCTGAGCCGTAAGCCGGAAACCCTGTACCTGATGACAGGAGCTCGCTGGATCTACATCTCATCTAGGATAATCAAGGAGGTGGTCCAAGCGGGGGGCAGCGTGACCGGCCTGGTGCCAGAGGCGGTAGAGAAGAAATTGCGTGAAAAATTCGAGATTGACTCGGCTTGAACTGAACCAGCAAGCGCATTCCCCGTCCCGCTTGCAAAGCGGGACTTCAGGGAGCTTCAATTTCAAGTTCCGACTACTCCAAAAATGAAAAAGAAATCGAACCTGCTTATTATTCTGCTGGTAAGTATCGCCTTGAGCCATTGCGCCTTTTCTGGAAACAACAGTTGGGACAGCCAGGTGCGCGGTTCGGAAGAGATGCCGGAAAATATCCGACACCTGGTGCAGAAGCTCTCCACAAAAAGTAAGAAAGTCGGAAACAACACCGGTCTGGCCATTACCTATCCCTTTGACGGAACTGTTTTTCCTCCTGAGATTGCTGCACCAGTTATCGCCTGGGATGAAGCTAGCACTGCCTCGAACCACTGGCTTATCGTGGTCGAGTTCAGCAGCCAGCGCAGCCCGATTTACGCACTTGCTGATAAGCAGCACTGGGCACCGAATAAACCGATCTGGGAGGCCATCAAAGCCAACTCAATCCATGATCCTGCGAAAATAACCGTTTACGGTTTTGACCACAAACATCCAGACAACATCACCGCAAAGAACAGCATCCGCATTTCCACCTCAAAAGACCGTGTTGATGCCTCAATATTTTACCGGCAGGTTCAGCTCCCGTTTAAGGTCGGAAAGAAAAATTTTAAAAAGATAAAGTGGCGCCTTGGTGATATCTCTTCATATGAAAAACCTCCAGTTGTCATGGAGAATCTTCCTGTTTGTGCAAGCTGTCATCTTTTTTCAAAAGACGGCACTTTAATCAGCATGGAGATGAACTACAAGGATGACAGCGGTGCTCATTTTATCACGCCGGTCAGGGAGAATATTGAATTGTCTGAAGAGGATTTCATTACCTGGAATGATTTCCCCAAGCCGGAACTTCTGCCGAAAACCAGGGGGCTGTTTGCCAAGATATCGCCCAGCGGAAAATACATGGTGAGTACGGTACATGAAATATCCTATGCCGCCCTGACCAATGATCTTGCTTTCTGCCAGCTCTTCTTCCCAACGTACGGTGTGCTGGCCTGGTATTCGGTTGACAACAGAAAATTTCATCTCCTTCCCGGAGCTGATGATTATGACTTTGTCCAGACAGGCCCGAGCTGGAGCTGGGATGAAAAGTATATTGTATTTGCAAGGTCAAATACGAAAAACGAATACCATGAAGACATCACAGATATTCGCACCCATATCGAGGATGCCGGTATTCATGAACTGAATGAAAGGTTTCCCATCCAGTTTGATCTTTACAGGATTCCGTTCAATCAAGGAAAGGGAGGGACACCTGAACCCCTGGAAGGTGCCAGCCATAACGGCATGAGCAACTATTTTCCGAGATATTCGCCGGACGGCAAGTGGATTGTCTTTACCCGCAGCAGGACAGGCATCATGCTGCAGCCGGACAGCGAACTTTTTATTATACCTGCAGCCGGAGGGGAGGCTCGCAGGATGCGCTGCAACCGTGAGCTTTTCAACTCCTGGCACAGCTTTTCGCCCAATGGAAAATGGATGCTGTTTAGTTCCAAGGCCAATACCCCTTTTACCGAAATCTTTCTGACCCACATTGATAAAAATGGGATTGACAGTCCTCCTGTATGCTTATCCCGTTTCAGCGATGATCACTATGCCGCCAATGTGCCGGAGTTTGTCAATATAGGACCCGGGGCTATCAAGAGGATAAGGATTGCTGGTCACCGCTGAGAACGCAACGTTGATCGAAGACGGGAGTTAATTTATGAAAAGAAATACTCTCTATTTTATCCTGGCACTGATCATTCTAGCAGGATGCAGTGCCTACAGAACTGCAAAGTTTAATAACAAATACGGGCCGGTGCGGACTGTGGATCGGACTGTTAGTTCTTATAAACCTGGTGAGGTCTCTTTTTATGATGATGTGCAGCCCATACTGGAGCGTCGCTGTGATGTGTGCCACGGCTGTTATGATGCGCCATGCCAGCTGAAGCTGACCTGTTATGAAGGGCTTGAGCGTGGCGGCACTACAAAGCTGGTTTACGATGGTGCCAGATTAAGAGCGGAAAAGCCGACCCGTCTATTTATTGATGCGAATTCAGTGGAAGAATGGCGCCAGATGGGTTTCCATCCTGTTCTCAATGAGAGGGATCAGACCCCGCAGGCAAATCTTGCAGACTCCGTGGTGAATCTGATGCTGCAGCTGAAAAAAGAGCACCCCCAGCCGGAGACGGAACTATTGCCGGTTACCTTTGATATCAGTCTTGACAAAAAACAGAACTGTACAACTGCTGAAGATTTCAGTGAATACAAGAAAAAATATCCTCTCTGGGGAATGCCGTATGCACTACCCGGACTGACCGACAAGGAACATAAGACAATAGTTGACTGGCTGAGACAGGGGGGGCTGATTACCCCGCGGCCAGAGATGTCGGCTAAGGCAAAACAGATCATAGCCCAGTGGGAGGAGTTTTTTAACGGCAGCTCACTGAAACAGCAGCTTGTATCACGCTATATTTATGAACATCTGTTTATCGCCCGTATCCATTTTGACACTCTGCCGGACCGGGAGTTTTACCGGCTGGTTCGATCTAGAACAGGTCCTGGAGAACCGGTGGTTGAGATCAATACAGTCAGACCTTATGACGAGCCCGGGGTTGAAAAATTCTACTATCGATTTCGTAAAATTGAAACAACCATTGTGGTAAAAGATCACACTGTTTATCGGATGAACAGAAAAAAAATGGAGCGCTACCGGCAGCTCTTTCTGCAGGACGATTATGAGGTAAACGAACTGCCGTCCTATGATCCTGAAGCCGCCTCCAATCCGTTCAAAACTTTTGTGGATCTGCCTGCTATATCCCGTTACCGGTTCTTGCTGGATGATGCCCAGTATATCGTCATGGCATTTATCAAGGGGCCTGTTTGCCGTGGCCAGATTGCCCTCAACGTTATTAATGACCATTTTTTTATTGCCTTTTTTGATCCGGAAAAAGACACCATCAGCAATGATACAGCCTTTATTGCCAGTGTGAGTGATTTTCTGGACTTACCGGCCGGCAGGGAGAGCAATCTAGCCATCATGAGCATCTGGACTGATTATTACAATGATCAAAAAAAATATCTGGATGCCAAGGAAAAGTACCTGGTTGAACTGAATCCTGATAACAGGGGAAATGATATAACTTATATCTGGAACGGTGATGGCCACAATGACAATGCGCTGTTAACGGTTTTCAGGCATTTTGACAGTGCCAGCGTGGTAAAGGGTTTGGTGGGAGATACACCAAAAACCGGCTGGGTGATTGACTTTCCGCTTCTTGAACGCATCTACTATCTGCTGGTTGCCGGTTTTAATGTGTTTGGCAATGCGGGGCATCAACTCGAAACTCGGCTTTATATGGACTTTCTTCGCATGGAGGGAGAGAACAATTTTTTGAGCTTCCTGCCCAGGGATAAGCGCAAGGAGATCAGAGCAGAGTGGTATAAGGGCGCCAGGGCCGAACATAAGAATCAGCTGGAAAACCCTTTTCGGGGGCTTGAACGGGCCACTGAAATTGTCTACACGACAAACGATCCCAAAAAGGAGTTTTTTGAAAAGATATTTGAGTATGTGGGTCCGGCTGCTGGTCCGAACGACTACTTGAACCGCTGCCCTGAGGGAAACTGTGTTGATAAGAATGCAGGACCGCTTGAGCAAAGAGCAGACCGTGCCCTGCAAAAAGTGACGGGGAAGCGCGGCCCCGAGATACAGGTGGTCCAAGATTTGGCCTTTATTCATGTTGTTACCGGTAATAAGGCTAATGACCTGGCCTATACCATTATCCGCAACAAGGCTCTGAGCAACAATTCATTCATGTTTGGTGAGGAGAGAAGGCGCCTTGTTAAAGACGACACCCTTACCCTGGTAAAGGGTTATGTGGGCAGCTATCCAAACTCATTCGTCCGAGTAAACCTAGACGAGATAGAGGAGTTTGTTGAAAGTTTTCTAAAAATCAGGGATCAACTCAGTTATTACAATGTCGCTAGAAAGTATGGCATTAGAAGAACCAGTCCGAATTTCTGGGAGGAGGCAGACTGGCATTACCAGAAATATCTCAAGGATGAACCGGTGGAAGCAGGTCTGTTTGATATGTATCGTTTCAACCGGATTGCAGAAAAATCTGACGCTCACTTTAAATGGTAAATCGGAGATCGGTGTATAGTGTTAGCCCGGATATTTCATGAATTGCTGTCGCGAGACCACGAAGATGGGCGTGGCAGGATTATTGTGAGGAAGTGTTATTGCCGCCTCTTCTTGTGGACAAAGTAGTCAGTCAGGATCTGAGCATGATCGAAAGCCAGTGGTGAGGGCAGATCTTTTTCAGAAAACACCCCCACCTCTCTAGCATCATCTCTGGCCTTAGGTTCACCTCCGGCTCGGGCCCAAAAAACCACAGTAATAGTGTGGTGTCTCGGATCGCGATCGGGCGCAGAGTAAGCACCAAGTTGCCCGAGTAACTCCACATCCAAAGAGGTCTCTTCTCGGGCTTCGCGCCGGGCCGCATCCTCCAGGGATTCGCCGTAATCCACAAACCCGCCCGGTATTGCCCAGCCATGGGGCTCTTTGGCCCGCCGAATCAGGACAATCCCCTTGTCTTCCAGCTCAATGATGATATCCACTGTCGGCAAGGGATTTCTGTATTTGGATACCAATTCGCCACAGTGCGGACAGGTAAGGCCCTT
>JAUVTM010000276.1 GCA_030601545.1 Syntrophobacterales bacterium | reverse complement strand
CATTCCCTGGTTGTAGTCAAGCTAGGCCGTCTTTTTTGCAGCCATCAACCTAAGGAGTGTTGGAGTAAGGCGAACTTATGAAATCCCAAACTCCAAACACCAGAATCTCAACTTTTTAGGTGTCGGGTGTCAGGTTTCAGGTGTCAGGTTTCGGGTGTCAGTAAAGAAAAACAAAAAAAACTAAACCTGTTGGAGCGAAGCGGAAATCCCGTCTGAAGCGAAGCGGCAGCGGGGAACACTGAAACCTTAGTCATTTCCTCAATGCACCGCCACCCGGGCGTTGTTGAGAATTGGCCTTTCTTGGAGCGGTTTGAACTTGACCCCCGAATCCACTGAGGGCAGGGGCGCCACTGCATCGCTCAATTGGAAGGAGCCAGCCGCAATCCAATCCTTGAGAATGTTGGCAACCTCCCTGGCCCGGGCATAAGAAGACAGCCCTGCAGTGGGCACCTGCTTCCCGTTCACGGTGATGGAGCCCGACTTGAGCTGGGCGTAATTGACTTCCCCCAAGCTGCCAGGAACACAGTTGGGATAGGCCTCGCTATAATCAACAACCTGGGCGACAATGTCTTCATCCGTCACGGTAGCGTGCTTAAGAACCTTCTCATTCAGAATGGGAATGGGTATGCCAATCCCCACAGCTAAGGTGACGCCATAGCCAGTAAAAGAAGCGCCACGGAGCCAACGTGAGCTCATCTGTTTCAGATCCCCCATAACTGCCAGAGTCCCTGAGCCCATCCGCGGGACTCCCTGGTCGGTTCGGGGCACGTCTGGGTTGTGCTGGGTGCCCCTGTCCACTACATAGCCGATACCACCGCCAAGGAAGATACGCGTACCCACTCCAATGGTGTGGTAGAGGGGATCGTTGAGTAGGGGGCTCAGTTGGCCGGCACTACAGTAAGTAGCGTTTCGCAATTTCGGGTGGAGTACACCCATATAGGTGTAGATGATGCGGTCGGAAATGTTTACCGCCACATTGTAATTCTGGTAACCATTGCGCATGTTGAACAGCACTGCCTCGTTCATATCCTCAAGCCTTACCCAGGTCTCCAACTTGCGGCGGGGATAACAGTCGGTGCCATAGGCCCGGGCCCAGAGGTTCACGTCTTTGCCGGCCACCAGATCTTCGATCAGATGGCCTCCGCCGTAAGGAAATTTCCCGGGGTGTATCTTGTTTCTGGGGTCGTCGTCAGGTATGGCGGTGGCGCCCACCAAGATATCCACGGCAGCAAAGCCGGTATAAACCGGAATGTCGTTCAGGGTTACACTGCCGCCGCCCAGCTTGATGCGGGGGTTGGAGTGTCCAACATTGAAATAGGCTCCAGATGAGCACATGGGTGCGAAGGTTCCGGTGGTGACCACATCGACCTCGGCAGCCGCTTTCTTGGCGCCCTTGTTTTTCACCACCTCGATTATCTCTTCGGCTGTGTACACAACCGCCTTTCCTTGTTTAATTTTCTCATTGATTTCCTGGATGGTCTTCGCCATGAAATTCTCCTCTCTTGTCGACATTCATTCTCTTCAGCTTTGATTTTATATTCCTAAGACCCCTACCGGGGCTAGTCATTATCCATAGCATAAGACCACCACCTTTCATTTCAGCAAGCAGCGAGCAGCAAGCAGCTGGCAGTTGTGAACGGTGCACTTAATCTGCCTGCTGCTTTCTGCCAGCTGCCAACTGGCTACTCCCATGTACTGATATAACGTTCAGCAGTGTCGGGCAGCACCACCACGATGGTTTTGCCCCGGTTCTCCTGCCGGCCAGCCACCTGGAGTGCGGCCCAAGCAGCGGCCCCACTGGAGATGCCTGCCAGGATGCCTTCTTCTTTGGCCAGGCGGGCTGTTGTCTGTGCCGCATCACTGGTTTGAACCTGAATGATTTCGTCCACCAGGTCGAGCCGAAGAACTGCCGGTACAAACCCCGCGCCGATTCCCTGGATCTTGTGGGGACCAGGCTTGCCGCCGGAAAGCACCGGAGAGTCGGCCGGTTCCACTGCAATGGCCTGGAAAGAAGATTTCTTGGGTTTGATCACTTCAGCAACGCCGGTGATGGTGCCTCCAGTACCAACGCCAGACACCAGGATGTCCACCTCACCGCCGGTGTCATCCCAGATTTCCAAAGCGGTGGTCTCGCGATGCACAGCAGGATTGGCAGGGTTGGCGAACTGGTCAGGCAGGAACGAACCAGGAGTGGCAGCTACCAATTCCTCGGCTTTTCCAATTGCGCCTTTCATTCCCTCTGTTCCAGGGGTAAGGACCAGTTCTGCACCCAGCCGCGTAAGAAGCTTGCGTCTTTCCGTAGTCATGGTATCGGGCATTGTCAGAATTAGTCTGTAGCCTTTACTCGCTGCGATGATAGCGAGAGCTATACCTGTATTGCCGCTGGTGGGTTCTATGATGGTGGCCCCAGGTTTAAGCTTTCCCTCGGCCTCGGCGGCCTCGATCATACTCCGACCTATGCGGTCCTTGACGCTGGCCGCAGGATTGAAGAACTCCAACTTGGCCAGGACCTTTGCTGAGAGTCCGTCAGTCAACCTCTTAAGTGCGACCAAAGGGGTATTCCCTATGGTGTGGCCGATGTCTGAGTTTATGTTCATGATTGTTTACCTCTCATCCGGGTTAAGATTCCGAGTTTTCATAAACGAGCTTTGGAGGAGCAAGAAAGACCTTGGTTCCAGAGGGCACTGAGCGGGTGATCCAGACACTGCCGCCGATAATAGAGCCGGCCCCGATCACGGTCTCGCCGCCCAAGACAGTGGCACCGGCGTAGATAGTGACATCATCTTTTATTGTTGGATGCCGTTTGGCA
>JAUVTM010000252.1 GCA_030601545.1 Syntrophobacterales bacterium | reverse complement strand
CCTGGTTCCCCCGCAAAATAAGCCTCAAAACCCGGTTCATGGTTGCCACCGGTGCGGTTGTCTTTGCGCTGATGGTAATTATCATTGTGCTGGTTGGAAACCGTTCCAGCCGGAGCATTAAACAGGAGGTAGAGGTACGCGGCTTCGCTGTCGCCCACAGTATTGCTGCCGTTTCCACTCAGGCGCTCGTTACCTACAATTACATCACTTTGGAACAGCATGCCGAGCAGGCCAGCCAGGGTGCTGACATTGTCTATATCATCATACTTAATAAGGAAAAAAAGGTGGCAGCGTTTAGCGGCCACAGTGGCTGGCAAGGAAAATACTTGGATGATTCTGTGAACCGAAAAGCGCTGGCTGCTAACACTGCGGTTATCCAGTCTGTTTTGTGGGAAGAAACTGGTGAGCGTGTAATGGACATCGCTGTGCCGGTTTTCATCCCCGGGTCGGAGATGAAGTGGGGCACGGTGCGAGTGGGACTTTCACTTGAACGGATGTATTGGCAAATTCGACGAACCCAGCTGGTTCTGGTGGGAATCGGCACGGTGGCCCTTATTCTTGGACTGCTTGGGGCCCAGGTCATGGCCGGCCGCATCACGAAGCCTTTGGGGCAAGTAGTTGAAGCAACCATCGCCGCCGCTGGAGGCGATCTGGGTCAGCAACTAGATATTCACACAAGGGACGAAGTGGAGGATCTGGCAAACAACTTCAATACCATGATCAACGAGATCTTGGCGCAGCGCCAGCAACTGGAGCAGCGGTTGGATGAGATCCTAGAGCTGAAAGGCTACAACGATATGATCTTGGCCTCCATGACCAATGGCCTGATAACCCTGGATCTGGAGGAACGGGTTGTTAGTGCCAATGGAACAGCTGAGTCCATACTGGGGCTGGAGGGTAGGCACTGGCAGGGTACAAGCTTCCGCAATCTATGGCCCGAGGACAATCCATTTGTCCGGATGCTGGAAAAATGCCTGCATACACAGACCCCTTGCCGCAACCAGGAGATATCATTGGACACAGGAGAGGGAGAGCAACGCACTCTCATGGTCAATACCTCATTTCTAGAGGATGGACGCGAAGAAAAAATGGGGGTCCTGGTGGTCATCAACGACATTACCGAACTAAAGGTCTTGGAGGCTCGCATGCGGCAAAGTGATAGACTGGCCGCCTTGGGCACACTTTCAGCCGGACTCGCCCACGAAATCCGCAATCCGCTCTCTGCCATTAAAACCTTTGTCCAACTCTTGCCTAGAAAGCTCTCCAACCCGGTTTTTTTCGATAAATTTCAGATTACCGTTCCCCGTGAGCTCAACCGGATAAATGATCTGATAGAAAACCTGCTGGAATTGGCAAGGCCACCCAAGCTGAAGTTCAAAATGACCACTCTGGGGGATTGCCTTACACAGGTGGCGGACCTTTATCGCGATAAACTCGAGGAGGCTGGCATCACCTTCGAGATACGCGAGGAAGGGGTTCTACCGGAAATTTGGGCCGATGGGGAACATTTGGTGCGAGCTTTTTCAAATCTTATCATGAACGCCCAGCAGGCAATGGTTGACGGTGGTACACTCATTATCGAGGCGGGAGCGCTTGAAGGTGGGGTGATGCTTCAGTTCAAAGACACCGGAGTGGGTATGGAGCAAACCACGAAAGACAACATATTCGATCCTTTCTTTACCACCAAAGACAGCGGTACCGGCCTTGGTCTGGCTATGACACACAAGATCATCGAGGAGCACGGCGGCGACATCCAGGTTGACAGTTCGGTTGGACAGGGGACTACCTTTACCCTGACGTTACCTGGTATCCAAGGTTGAGCTCTGCCCATATTTGTGGGGCCGTTGTACATGATCATAGGCACGTCCACCCAAATCCGGCCTCTGCTATTCACCGGGTGATAACGCTACTCTCCTTATTTACTGCCTTGTTGTCCACTATCAAGCAAAACCATTCAACTCTGGCACCATATTTGCTCTAAGATTGCACTGCTAGCCCGGAAGAACGGTCATATCCGGGCTAGGAGAGGAGGCTGAATTATGGCTTGGCTGGATAGAGAAATAGTGGTGGTGGATGATGATCAGGGGATTCTGGAGTCGTTTGATGCCATGCTCGGAGACGATTACCCCCTGGTGACCCTGGACAATGGATTTGAGGCTATTGAGTACGTAAAATCTCACAAGCCCAAACTTATCTTCCTGGACATCAAGATGCCGGGTATGAATGGTATAGAGGTGCTCAAGAGACTGCGGCAAGACAAGGTCGATGCGGCAGTAGTAATCGTCACTGCCACGACAAAAGCGCACTATGAGGAAGAGGCAGAAGAGTTGGGCATAACCGGTTACCTGCGCAAACCGTTTGAAGTTGATGATGTGGAAGATATAGCCAGACGGGTATTACATTGACGATTGACGATTGAAGATTGTAGAATTAAAATCTGTAGTTAAATCCACAATCTGCAATCACAAATCAACAATCTGTTAGGGCGGGTCACAGTACCCGCCATTAAGTCTATCTAGTTCTCTCCAGACATTCCTCCAGAAAATCCTGCCACTGCCGAAAATACTCTGAGCCACCCACTAGGTAAGTATCATTGTGCCCTGATCCTGTAACCAGATGGAACCGTTTGGGGGACCGAGCGGCCTGATAGAGCCGTTGCGCCATCTCAACCGGTATGGCTTCGTCGTATTGGCCATGGATAAAGAGAAGTGGTGCGCGAACAAGGTGGATTTTCCCCAGGTTATCATAACCGCTCTGGAGGAGTTCCGGAGGAATAGCTCCAAAGAAGTAGCGCTCGAGCATATCCTGGGAAGAGGTAAAGGCAGCCTCCAACACCGCTCCCAGGCAGGGCTCCCTGCTGGCCAGATCCACGGTCAGAGCTGTGCCGAGTGAACGGCCGAAGAGCAGAATGTCACCTGGCTCAATGCTCCGCTCCTCAAGCAGATAATTCCAGGCACCCAGGGCATCAAGATAGGTGCCGGCTTTAGAAATCTGGCCTTCGCTGAGGCCGAACTCCCGGTAATCAAAAATAAAGATGGAGATATCCAGATACCGATGAAGGAGGGCAAGATTTTCCAAGCGATGACTTATGTTGCCGGCGTTACCGTGAAACCAGAGAAGGGTGGTGTTTACCTCGGGATCAGAGGACGGCACAAACCAACCGTGCAAACGGGTGGTGTCAGCAGCCGGG
>JAUVTM010000326.1 GCA_030601545.1 Syntrophobacterales bacterium | reverse complement strand
TTCAGCCAAATTTATCTGTAGTGCGGTGACCCCGGACCACTATCCACCCGATGACCTTCCTGAAGTGGCTTTCGCCGGCCGTTCCAATGTGGGCAAATCATCACTTATCAACAAGATACTGAACCGCAAGAAACTGGTACGAACCAGCAAGACCCCAGGCCGCACCCAGCTCCTCAATTTTTTCGAGATTAATGAGCTCTGGCGCTTTGTGGATCTTCCCGGGTACGGCTATGCAAAAGTGCCTGCTGAAGTTCAAAAACGCTGGCGCCCAATGGTGGAGAGCTACCTGACGACCAGGGTCAACTTGCGAGGCATGGTGTGGCTTCTGGATATTAGGCGGGAGGTATCCAAAGAAGATCTGACCCTCTGGGACTGGTTGCAGGCGAAGCAGGTAACGGTGATAATCGTTATCACCAAGGCGGATAAGCTCTCAAAGAACAAACGCAACAAACAGGCAGCCAGTATTGCCAAGAGCCTCGGGAGAAAAGCACAGGAGTTGATACAATTTTCTGCCACCTCTGGCGAGGGTAAGGACGAGATTTGGCAAGCCTTACGCCAACTTCTTGGCGTTGATCAGTAATCATTTCGCATTTTTTATTTATTTTTGGGCGTGTAGTTGAGTAGGTCGGGTGGTTCTGCAAAGCAGGTTCACCCGACGACAAGATACGTCGGATCAATCCCGCTAAAGCGGGACTACGCGAAAACGATCCGACCTACTATTGTCTTAATGTGCAATGACAAATGAGGACGAGCCATGCGGGCAGTGGTACAAAGGGTGAAAGAAGCAAGCGTACAGGTTGAGAACCAGAAGGTGGGCAGTATCGGCCATGGTATCCTGGTTCTTCTAGGAGTGGGCCAAGATGACGGGCCAGGGGATGCAATCTATATGGCAGGAAAGGTGGTTCATCTGAGGATTTTTGCTGATGAGCAGGGCAAAATGAATCGCTCCCTGCTTGATGTGGGTGGCGGTCTGTTGGCAGTTTCACAGTTCACCCTTTGGGGTGACTGCCGAAAGGGGAGGCGGCCTTCCTTTATAGCAGCCGCCGAACCGAGTAAAGCCGAAGAACTATACGAAGCTTTTGTCCAGCATGCCGGGAGCCTGGGCGTGACCGTAGCCACCGGGCGGTTTCAGGAGATGATGGAAGTATCACTGGTCAATGACGGACCGGTAACGCTATTATTGGACAGCAAGAAGGCGTTTTAGTAAGCACCAAAAAGAAGGAGTCAGCCCTTCGACAGGCTCAGGGCAGGTAGCCAGAATCCAGAATTAAGGTTTCAGGTTTCAGTTTTTGTGTTTCTCTTTCCTGACACCTGACACCTGACTCCTCATATTTAACGTTATAGGTGACGTAGACAAAATGGTCGACGAGATGGAACCCCAACTACCGCTTTCCGAGGGTGAACTGCTTCCTTGTAGAATCGTGATCGATAGGGAAGGGGACTGGCACTATCGCGGCAGCCGTATGGAGCGGAGTGACATTGTCTCCCACCTATGTCAGCACATGCGCAGGGACGAGGCGAGCGGACTGTATATTATCCAGATGGGAAAGCAGAGGTGTTATCTCGAGGTGGAGGATACTCCCCTGGCTATTACCAGTGTTTTGCACGCGGAGGAAAAGGAAAAAAAAGGACAAGAGCAGCTGCTCCTGTCCATAAAGTACATGGACACAAGCCAACCTCTTGACCCGACAACCCTCTGGGTGGGCGGTGAAAACGTGCTGTACTGTAGGGTGATGGAGAGTGGGGTCCCGGCTCGGTTCCTGCGCCCCGCCTACTACCAGTTGGCTAAGTTTATCCATGAAGACAGAGAGCAGAACCGATTTTACCTGTCGCTTGGAGGAAAACGTTACGATATAGGATAATAAACCCTAACGTTGCATACCCAAACCGGTAAAAATCGCTGCGCTCGCCTGATAGCGCGCCATCTGCGAGCGTGCTCGCCTCGGACAGGATCTCACGTACGGTCAAGTACTGTTCATCCTGTCCCAGCCTGCGCGCGCCCACATTTGGCGCACTCTGACGCGTTTTTCCTCGGCGTGGGTATGCAACGTTAGGGTAAAC
>JAUVTM010000290.1 GCA_030601545.1 Syntrophobacterales bacterium | reverse complement strand
GGCACATTCCATTTCTTCTCTCGTCTTTTCCATCTCATTTACCTCCCTACTTGTCCCACGTCTCTTTCGGGCGCACCTTGCTGCGCCTTACAGAGAGCCACTTGTCGACACAGCAAGACCTACTCTCGTGTCATAACCTCCCCACACTTGGGGCATTTCTTCTCGAAGCAGGGGCTTCCCAACTGGTGAGGTTCTCTTTCACCACATTTAGGGCAGATGCAGTCTCCACCAGGGCCTGCTCCAACACCACCTCCTCGACCGCGACCGCCTCCACCTCCCCCCATGCCTCTACCTTTTCCGGGCCCCTGGCCTCTTGGCCCTGTTCTATCTCCTCTAGCCATTTCTGCCACCTCCTTTTTCTTTTCACCTTCTGAACAGATGTCGAGATCTAACTCTTGACATCTTTTTCAAACCGCTGATTGAAGATAAGGCAAGGGTTGTGCCAGAAAGAGGACAGGAAAAACGAGATGCTAAGTATTTAATATCGTGCAATATTAAGAAATAAATGCGAGATTAAAGCTGGGGTCCAAATTGGTGGGGCTGTCAGGATTTTTTACGGATTGCGAAAAAACAATCTCTGAGGTGAATGGTTATGATGATTGCGCTTGGTGATTCCGCAGGAGATACGCAGCCGAAAAAATCTGCTGAAGGCTTTGCTGGAGCGGTTGGTCTGTACTGACTTGCAAGTGAATACTATCGTCCAATTCACTCAAGACCTCGAATGTTTGGCGCTGAGCTTCCAGATGCTGCACCCGAGCATCCGAAACCGACTTTTTGTCCTTCCGTTGGGAAAGCCTCTTGCGTAGCGCTGTATCCGGGCAGATACACTCCACAAAGATCACATTAGCGCCCATTTCCTCGGCCAGACAGCGGAACAGCTCACGACGCTGGCGGCTGCCAAAGGTGGCATCTAGAATAACTGAATTACCAATGAACAACTCCCGCCGCGTCTCCAGCAGCATGCGCTCGTAGGTTTGGGCAGTGGCAACCTGCGTGTAAATACCTTCACCAAATCTTGCCACCGCCGGCTGATCCGGCTTGAGGCCGAAAAATTTCTTGCGAATGATGTCGGACTTGAGAATCCGCACGCTCATTCGTTTTGCCAGTTCGGTGGCAATGGTACTCTTGCCGCTGCCGCTCAAGCCACAGACAATCCAGAGAGTCCGACGGCTGAAACTGGTGGCATATTCATAAGCGAGCTCGAAGTAGCGCTGGGCTCTCACCACCGCGAGTCTGGCCTTCTCAGCAGATAAATCCCCTGCGGCCTGCCGCAGACATTCCACCTTGCAGCGCACGTGAGCCCGGTAACACTTGTAAAAATCGAGGAGTAGAAAGACTTCCGGATCGCTGGCCGCCCGGGCATAGGCGGTGAGCAGTGTATGGCCAACATCTGAGAACCCATGATAGTCCAGATCCATGGAGAGAAAAGCTAGATCGGAGGCTACATCACCGTAGCGAAAACGGTCGTTAAACTCGATGCAGTCTATGATTTGGATGCCATCCACAAAATATATGTGACCCAGACGCAGGTCACCATGACAGTCGCAAATGCGCCCTGTTTCAATGCGGCGTTGAAATAGGTCCTGGTGGTCACTGAGAAACGCGTGCACCGCTTGGTGCATTCTAGAGAAATTCCCCTGGTCCAGGATCTTGGGCACGAAAGGTGCTGTCTGGGTGAAATCCTCTTCCGTATTAACCTCGATCATCTTCGGACCACCCATGGCGTCAATCTCCGGCCCTTTCCGAGTCTTTTCGTAGAAGTGAGACAGAACGTGGACAAGCTCCTGCAACATGGCAGCGCTCAGCGTCCCTCGTCGCAAAAGCTCAAGCATGGTTTTTTCACGAGGAAGCTGACGCATCTTCACGGCGTATTCCACCGTTTCACCGGGGCCATTGAGAGCATATCTACCAGGCTCCCGGGTGATGGCCACTACATCCAGGTACACATCTTGGCTGAGCCTCTGATTTAACAGAACTTCCTGTTCGCAGTAGTGGTGTCGTTTCTCCAGGGTGCTAAAGTCCAGAAAGCCTAGATTCACTGGTTTCTTCACCTTGTAGACAAAGTCCCCGGTGAGAAAGACCTTTGAAATGTGGGTCTCCTCAATTTGAATTTTTCCCACCGGATGGGGATAGAATGTTGGGTCGCTCAAAGCGAACTCCACCCCACCGCGATGGTCGGCCTCGCTGTCGCTCACACCTCTCACCACAGGGACTCCTTTTGTTATTCGCTATCATACTGATGAGACTGGATTCAGTAAATCAGCCTCTTTATGAAATCCCAAACTCCAAGCACCAAAGCTCAAGGTGTCAGGTGTCGGGTGTCAGGTGTCAGAAATGATAGAACTTAACACTGAAACCTGAAACCTGAACACTGACACCTGAAACCTGACACCTGAAACCTCCATCCGTTATTCGGGGGAGGACCAGGTTTCTCATGTTCAAATGAAAAATTAGGCAAGGGCTGTGCCAGAAACAGGATATGGGGAGTGAGAAACGAACTAATTAATATTATAGAATATTACTAAATGAGAGCTGGATTACATTGGTAGGCCAAAATTGGTGGGCTGTCAGGATTCTTTACGGAATGGTAAAGCGGGATTGACGGTGAATAGATAAATCCACC
>JAUVTM010000181.1 GCA_030601545.1 Syntrophobacterales bacterium | reverse complement strand
CGCGCCATTTATGGCAGTGTATCTTTTGAGAAAGCATCAAATCTTCATGTTGGCCTTTGCGGGGCTAAGAGTGGAAGGAGAGGTGGCTCAGGTGCTCGTTGTTGCGCAGCCTCCCCCTTGACCATGGCTTTGCCCCAATTAGTCCTGACAAATCGGGAAACTCCAGACTTTGACCGGTTTGCTTTTGACTGAGAATTATTATATCGTGGCGACCTTGAAAGATCGAACGGCTCTCAGACTTATGGATATGGAACAATGAAGGAAATCGAAGGGAAGCCCGTTGAGCACAAATTCAGTAAGGATTTTCTTACCGGATGCCTCTCACTTATTGTTATAGGACTGATCCTATTCGTTTTAATTCCGCTGCTAATATTCGTTTTGAAACTGAGCGTCTTGGTTGCTATCCCAATAGGGCTCGTTGCAGCTTTCGTAATATTTACCGCCTTTTTTGGCCGAATTATAAATATTTTGCGCCGGAAATGGTGAAAGTAGTAATAGTAAGCAGTAAACGGTGAGCCCTTCGACAGGCTCAGGACGCTTCGCGCAGTGAGCCGTAAGCGGTAAACGGTAAATCGTAAAAACCGTAGAAATCGTAGAAACCGTAAAAGTCGTTGAAATTGTAAGATCGCGGCTGCCCTTCGACAAGCTCAGGACGGGAAAGCCGCTCCCACAGTAGAATCTCTGTTTTCTGCATTTTTGAAATCCCAAATCCCAAGCACCAAAGCTCAGGGTGTCAGGTGTCAGGTTTCGGGTGTCAGGAAAAACAGAGAGAAAATCTGAAACCTGACCACCGGAGCCTCTCTCGGTCCTGAAACCTGAACACTGAAACCTGAAACCTCAATGCTGAATCTTGATTCTGACTCCTGGCTCCTTACTCCATGCCCTCTGCTTCTTTTCGTCTCGCCCGACCTCCCGTCTCGCCAGTCTCGCCGGCGAGCGCAGTGAGCTGCCATGCCTCTTCCGAACTCGGTGCTTAGTGCCTAACGATACTCTGGCATGTGATGTGCAATTGACCAAAAATCATGGCATGGGTTAACCCTGATGTAGGTATGCAATATCAGGGTAAGGTCTAATGGAAGGATCACAATGAACTGTCCTACTTGCAAGGCAAGTGAGCTGCGACCCGTTCTGACCAAACAGGGAGTGGAGGTGGACTACTGCGACAGCTGCGGCGGCATTTGGTTGGATAAAGGGGAGATTTTTCATTTTACAAAACGACGGAAAGAGTTGGCAAATGCTCTCAAGAGTGCCATGCAGCAAGCCCGACCAACCTCCCGCCAATGCCCCAAAACCGGCGAAGCCCTGCAGGAACTTCCCCTGCTTGATGGCACATTGGTCATCGACTACTGCCCGGCTAGCGGGGGAATGTGGTTCGACAAGGACGAGCTCAAAAAGATGCTCACCGTGGACCCGAGGAAGCTTGCCATTACAATAGAGCCATGGATAGGAGAAGATGACGAAACCACTGCTGAGCCTGCTGAAACTGATCCACAGAGGGTGGCTACCCCACCGAGTCCACTTCCAAATCTTGGTCTCCGGGCTACTATGACAGTGGTGTCCCTTTACGCTCTTCTCACCCTTGTTCTCGTACTTTGCGTGGAATTGGCCAAATTGCCTCCTTCCTGGGCACTGCTCATCGGCGTGTCCATAGCGCTTGTCCAGTTTCTCCTGGGACCATGGTTGATGGACTTGTCACTGAACTGGTTTTACAAAATGCAGTGGGTCCCGTTTCACCGACTCCCCGTACATTTGCATAGATTTGTGCAACAGGTCTGTAAAGAGAAAAACATGGACATCCCAAGATTTGGCATTATCGATGACGGTGGACCCAACGCTTTTACCTACGGTCATACCCCTAACAATGCCCGCATAGTGATTACCAGGGGGCTCTTTGATCTCCTCGATGAATCCGAAGTGCAAGCGGTTGTGGCCCATGAAGTTGGCCATGCGAAGAATTGGGACATGTTCCTGATGACTGTAGTGCAGCTGGTGCCTCTCATTCTTTACTACGTTTATCGCACACTCATGCAGCTGAGATCTGGCTCCAGCAGTAATCAGAAAGGTTCGGGGCACGTAGCTCTCCTGGCCATCGGCACCTATGTGCTTTACATCGTCTGTGAATACATTGTGCTGTGGTTTTCCCGAACCAGGGAGTACTATGCAGACCGCTTCGCCGGAGAGGTCACCAGGGCGCCCAACAACCTGGCCTCGGCACTGGTCAAGATCGCTTACGGGTTGGCTGGTCAGGAAGGTGGAAAAAAGAAAAAAGCAACACAACGTTCACCCAAGCTGGACGCGGTGGGTGCCATGGGCATATTCGACTCGGGCATGGCAAGTTCTTTTGCGCTCTCGGCATATGCTGCAGACAGGTCTTCAGGCACGGTAACAGACCTGCGCCAACGTTCGAACATATTGGGAGCCATGAAGTGGGATTTATGGAACCCATGGGCCAAATACTTTGAACTTCATTCCACCCACCCGCTGGTGGCAAAGCGAATGAATCATCTTGGCAACCAGGCCCAGGCGATGGGACAGGAACCTTTCATCCGGTTCTCTCTCCGAAAGCCGGAAAGCTACTGGGACGAGTTCTTGGTGGACATCATGATCATGTTCTTACCGTTTGTGTCCCTTGCAGCTCTGTCAGGGGCTGCATTTTTATTTCAGATTGAGTGGCTGTACGGGGTGGCCTTTGCGGTGACAGGCTTTTTGATGCTCTTCAAATTGGGCTTTTCTTATCCAACAGAAGTCTTTCCTGAGATGTCGGTATCAAGCCTGTTGAAGAAGGTGAAGGTGTCAGGGGTGCGGGGGGTTCCTTGCAGGCTCAAAGGGAAAGTGGTTGGGAAAGGAGTTGCCGGCCTTATCTGGTCCGAAGACTTTGTGCTTCAGGATGAGACCGGGATTATATTTCTAGATTACAGGCAACCTCTCCGTATCTGGGAGTTCTTTTTCGGATTGATGCGGGCCCAGGACCTACAGGACGCTGAGGTGGAAATAAAAGGCTGGTACAGACGCTCGCCAGTGCCCCACATCGAATTAAAAACCCTCCGAACCGAGCGTAAGTCCAGGGAGTGCTATGTCTATACCATCAAGACTATCACTGGTTATCTCATGCTTATTGGCGGCGTCGCCGCAACAATCCTGCTTTTATTCACCTGAACTTTTTTTCAAATTAGCCACAGACCCACGCAGACGACGCAGACAATTGCTTCCTTACATTCAACTGAGGATTTGACATTAAAAAAGTCTTTCCACGAAAAACAGGAAGGATGATACAGGAGTTGAGTACATGCTCGCCAAAAAGGTGAGGTGGAGAGCCTGAGGGGCGAAAACAAGCTAGCTTGCTCTCGTCCCTCAGGCTCTCCGCCGTCGGTCCCGATGCGGATGCATCGAGACCCCCGCCACGCGGGACCTTTTAGGCGATCTTTATAGTATCCACTTTAAGGCTCTATATACGTTCATGTTACTGCACGTCCTTAACGGTTATAAGCCTTTGCTCATGTCCACGGCTGTCTGCGTCAGTCTGCGGCAAATTTAGCCCTTTACTGAGGTCCGGTGGACAGGATTCTTGCAGCCTGACTTCTGGCCAGTTCGAAAGGATCCAGTTTCATTTTTTCTTCTACCGCTTCACCAATATCCCTGAAAAAGACAAAATAGAGAGATTGGACCAGAAAGAACATCCACACCGCCAAACCCCAGGTTACTGCGGAGTGAGGGGTGAAGAATGCTACCAGAGCCCCACCGCCCAAGCAGAGTACAAACTCAGCGAGAAGGGTCTTCAGCAACCCTCCCTGGAAACAGATGCCGCTCCGCACCCAGCTGAGGACTCCCAGCGCCAGGAATAAAAAGGCACCATTTGTATCTCCCCAGAACACCAGGAGAAAAAGCAGGAGAAGCGGAAAGAAAATAGAGAGCAAGCTTGCCCTTCCCCACTTGGTCAGGATAACCAGGTATCCTGCGAGAAACAGCCAGATGGCTAACCTGAAAGCGGTGGACCAGTGAAGAAAGGAGCTTATTACCATGACTGTGGGGACAAAAGAGATCCCACACAAAAGCCCGTACAGAATGGTTGTGAGCATCGGTCGTCTGGTGATCTTCATTTCTCAACACCTCCTTTGCCAGCTTCCTTGCGCTTGAGCAACTCGAGTTCCACCTCCTCCTCAGTCGGTTCTCTGGAGGCAGCGGCTGGTACGGTGGTTGAAATGGTTTTTTCCCACTGCTCTCGCTCTGCGTGATGGGAATACTCTTTTGCTCTGAGCTGAAGTTGCTCATACTGGAGCCCCTGCTCCTCCACTTGTTCGTGAAACTGCCTTATCTCCCGGCCGAGGGTTTGAATGTGACGACTGAGCTCCTCCCGGTGATAAGCCAACGGCTTCATCTTCTTGATCAGCAGGCGAGCTATATCATCTTTATCCTTTTCAATTGCTGCCCCGATATCCAGGTCCAGCTTTTCGCACTCCTCTGAATACCTCTCATAGTCCTGCTGTGCCTTGTCCCTGGACACCACCATCTGTCTCAGCGTCGCCTGTTTACGGCCCAACTCTTCTTCCATGTCCCGCATGTATTG
>JAUVTM010000284.1 GCA_030601545.1 Syntrophobacterales bacterium | reverse complement strand
CAATCCCCCCACGTATCACCGCCCCCTTGGTGCCGCGATTGTAAATGGGCTGTTCTGCCACTGCTAGTTCCTTCTCCTCGCCCTTCTTACTCTGGACCAGCAGGTAATCATCTTTGCTCACCGTAAAGAAATCCAGTACCCCGGGGGGATCCGGCTTAATGAGCTTAATCCCCCGGCCCGCGCCGGCCAACACGTTCACCTGTGCCATTGGGGTCAGCAAAACTCTCCGGTTGGTGGCTATGGCCAGCAGTGGCCTCTGTACTGGGCGTACAGCAACCACTTCGTCACCAGACCGCAGACGAATCAGGGTTCGTCCGCCCCTGGCGCTGGGTTCTTTGAGAGTACTCCGTTCAAAACAAAATCCCGTTCCTTGGCGGGTTAACACCAGACAAAGGGGTGGGGGTGGTTCGTGTTCCAGTGGTTCGCTGGATGCAGTGTCCTTGCCCATGTCAGGGAAGAACGTTAGCTGCCCATGTTCAGCCTCATCAAAAGCTTCGTCTGTTTGAATCATGAAAGAGGTATCAAGCACGGCTCCGGGCTCAGGTTCAGAAGACAAGGCAGTCACAATTTTCTCCTCATCTTGGAAGTTGAAGACCGTTTGAATCGGGTCTCCGTAGCCTTTGCCGGAGACGTCCAGATCGTAAATACGACTTCCGTAGACCTTGCCGAAATTAGAGAAGAAAGCAATTGTTTCTTTGGTATTGGCTTTGATAACTGCCAACACCTCGTCCCCTTCTTTGAGTAGCTGCGTTCGCGGGTCGTACGATTTCACCCGCTTGAGCCAGCCATTGCGGGTAACCACCACATAGACATCTTCATGGACGACAAAATCTTCTTTATCATATGTGAGCTGCGGTCTGCCAGCGATCACAGCAGTACGCCGCTTGTCGCCGTACGCCTTCTTAACCGCAGTGATTTCTTTCCTCACTTCCCTCCAGATCTTAGCCCTGCTGGCTAAAATGGTGTTTATTTGCTTTAACCGCTTTTCCTTGGCGGCCAGCTCTTCTTCTATTTTACTGATCTCCATCCGTACGAGGGCATGGAGGCGAAGGTCCAAGATTGCTTTGGCCTGTTCGTCATCCAGATCAAAACGGACCTTCAAATTCTCGTGGGCCTCAGATCGATCTTCCGCTACCCTGATGATGGCAATGGCAGCATCCAAATCCACAAAAATTTTCATGAATCCGTGAAGTATGTGGATCCGTTTCTCCAAGCTGGCTCGCTCAAACTCCAGCTTTCCGACCACGACTTCTTTACGAAAATCGAGAAAATGATTGAGTATTTCCTTGATGGACAACCGTTCTGGAGTCGCTAGTGGTGTCAAACAGGTGAAGTTCAGTGGAAAGTTTATCTCCATCTCGGAGTGTTTATATAGAAAGGTCATTACCTTTTCTGGATCCACTTTGCCGTCTCTTAACTCCAGCACGACTCGGACGCTTTCGGCACTCTCATCCTTAACGTCGGTAACCATTGGAATCTTCTTGGAAAGAATCAAATCAGCGATTTTCTCCACCAAGCGAGACTTGTTTACCGAATAAGGCAATGAAATGATAACCAACTGCCTCCTGCCCCGCTTGAGGGTTTCAATTTCGAATTCCCCACGGATCTTGATGCTGCCTTTGCCGCGGCGATAGATCTCCTTCAGTTCTTCCGCAGACGCTATAATCTGGCCGCCCGTGGGAAAATCCGGCCCCTTGATCCTGGCCATTATCTCGGCAGTGCTTGCGTCTTCGTTGCCGATTAAATTAATGAGCGCATCACAAACCTCGTTGAGGTTATGGGGCGGTATGTTGGTGGCCATACCCACGGCAATCCCACTGGAACCGTTAATGAGCAGATTAGGTATCCGGGCCGGCAGCACGGCGGGCTCTGTCAGGGTGCCGTCGTAGTTGTCGCTGAAAGCCACAGTCTGCGCCTTGAGATCAGCCAGCAACTCTCCGGCAATAGCGGATAGCTTAGCTTCAGTGTAACGCATGGCTGCGGCACCGTCGCCATCCACCGAGCCGAAATTTCCCTGCCCATCCACCAGGGGATACCGCAATGAAAAGTCTTGAGCCATCCGCACCATGGCGTCGTAGACGGCCGCATCACCATGCGGGTGGTATTTTCCGATGACCTCCCCCACCACTCTGGCAGACTTGACATGACGCGCAGCCTGTTTGGCGCCAATGGCATCCATGGCATAGATGATCCGCCGGTGTACGGGCTTGAGACCGTCTCTCACATCGGGAAGAGCTCGGGAAACGATGGTGGAAAGGGCGTAGGCGAGATAGCGGGATTCAACTTCCTCATGAAGAATGGTTTGGGAAACCCCCATAGGTAGGTTTTCTCCTTTAATAGCCGCAGTTTACACTATACAGCCTCCTTTGATGGCGACTTGTAGCACCTGCAGTCACCTCTGTCAAGACGCAAAAAGCTAAAGAATGCGGAAATTCAACACTTTAGAAAGATCGAGCAGTTATTCAGTGAACAATAAACGTAGGGGCGGGGTTTACCCCCGCCCGAAATGGGACCTATCTGAAGAGGTTCACTCTCCCCTTGGGGCTGACGAAAGTAGTAAACAGAGAGCAAACGTCTACGTAGGGCCGGTCTCTGTACCGGCCTAATAATAAGCATCCAAAGTAACTATCCCCTGTCGACCTCGGGAGGATAATAACTTCCAGTTGAATTATCTCTTTTTTTATTGTCTCATAGTGG
>JAUVTM010000220.1 GCA_030601545.1 Syntrophobacterales bacterium | reverse complement strand
CCATTGAGCTACGCCAGCGAATCGGACTAATATAAACTTATCTATTCTCACAAGCAAGAAAAAACTTACAGATCCTCAAACTTTTTTTCTGCGGCGGCGGAACACCATAGCCCAAGTTCAAAGATTTTCCTGAAGTTATATTGTGCTGAACTTTCAGTCGATCCTCGAGCGGGATCCAGCCCCTTCTATATTTTGAATATCGAATATCGAACAAGGAATTTCGAACAGCAGAAGTTTTTGAAAGCAATAAGACAATGTTTTTCACTTCGATATTCTGCGGTTCCTTGTTCTGCGGTTCTGCGGTTCATATTCTCGACGAGGTGATAGCTAATAGTGGGATCTTCGATGGGTCCGGATTCTTTATGCTTTTGCGAACACTAGGCGGTATAGCAGCAAAATCACACCGATGCTGATGGCCGAATCGGCCACGTTGAAAGCGGGCCAATGGTAACTGCGGTAATAGACGTCAATGAAATCAACGACCTCTCCCAGCCGAACCCTGTCGAAAACGTTCCCTAGTGCCCCACCCAATATCAGCGACAGGGCCACAAGTTCCACCTTCTGACCCGGAGGCAGGCGATAGAGCATCCAGAGTACCACCCCCATGGCAAAAAGCGACACCACCAGGAAAAAACCCGTCCGCAGAGGAGAGGCCTGACCCGCCAGTAGGCCGAAAGCTGCCCCCGTGTTGTGAACCCGGGTCAAATTGAGCAGACCATGGATGAGCGGCCGGATCTCGTGCATTTTCAAAGTGGCGCTTACCACCGCTTTACTCACTTGATCGAGAACCACCACTCCGGTCGCTATAACAAGGAAGAGTTTATGGTGAGGCTTCAATAGATACCCCGTATCCGTGTAGCGCCTAGAGCATAGGGTAAGAAGTCAGAGGTCAGAAATCAGAGGTCAGAAGGCACATTTCAAATCTGGAAATTACAAAATCCGAAATCCGAAATTCGAAATTCGAAATTACTTCCCTATGCCCTATGCGCTTTGCGCTTCTAGTTCCTTGACACACCGCCCGCAGATCTCGGGTTGATTCGCATCAGTGCCCACGCTCTCATCATGGACCCAGCAACGGGCACATTTCTCTGCTGAAGCTGGTTTTACCTGAATCAGCATTCCCGGTATGTCCACAGCCTTCACGCCGGCTTCAATGCTTTCTGCCTCTGCCAGTCTCACCTTGGAGACAATAAAAACCCGGCTGAGTATGTCCTCCAGGCCACGCCAACGCTCCAAGAGTGGCCCACTGATACCGATAGTGATCTCTGCGTCCAGGGAGTGTCCCACTTCTTTATTCTTTCGCGCCAGCTCCAGGGCCCGATTTACCTCCGCCCGGATGTCCAAAATACTCTCCCATTCCTCCTCTAACGCCTCATCTTCATAAGCAGCCACCGGCCCTGGGAGCAATTCCAAATGGACACTTTCGCTTTTTCCGGGAAACGCTGGCAGATGCTCCCACACCTCATCAGCGGTGAATGCCAGGATGGGAGCCATAAGGCGCACGAGGGTTACTGCTATTTCAAAAATGGCGGTCTGGGCCGAGCGCCTCTTTTCAGAGGTGGCAGCGGAAACGTAAAGTCGATCTTTCAATACATCCAAGTAAAAGGCACTGAGGTCCACGACACAGAAGTTGTGGATGGCATGGTAAATCTTGTGGAATTCAAAGCGCTCGTATGCCTGCACCACTCTCTTCGCCAGCTGTTGCAGCCGATGCAGTGCCCAGCGATCGAGCGCATCCATGGAAGCCACTTGGACCCTGTCCCGCTCAGGATCAAAATCGCTCAGATTTCCCAGGAGAAAGCGACAGGTGTTTCTGATGCGTCGATACGCCTCAGAAAGCCGCTGAAGAATTTCTTCCGAGATACGGATGTCGTCCCGGTAATCTTCGGCCGCCACCCAAAGCCTGAGGATCTCGGCTCCATACTTCTCGATGATCTCATCTGGAACAATGACATTACCCAATGATTTAGACATCTTACGACCAGCACCGTCCACCACGAACCCATGAGTGAGCACTGTACGGTAAGGAGCATGGCCCCGAGTACCCATCGCTGCCAGGAGGGAACTATGGAACCAGCCCCGGTGCTGATCACTCCCTTCCAGGTAGAGATCAGCCGGCGAGTGGAGATCCTCCCTCGGCTCGAGCACCGCGGCATAGCTCACACCGGAGTCGAACCATACGTCCAGGATGTCCATTTCCTTGGTGAAGGTGGAGCCGCCACACTCGCTGCATTTTGTTCCTGCCGGCAGTAAGTCCACAGCCTCTTCCGAGAACCAGATGTCGGCCCCCTTTTCGGCAAATCGGGAGACCACGTGTTCCAGCACCGCGGCATCGGCCAGAATCTCGTTGCACTCCTGGCAGTAGAAAACGGTGATGGGTACACCCCAGGCCCGTTGCCTGGAAATACACCAGTCTGGCCGATTTTCAATCATGCCGTGAATGCGCTTTTGACCCCAACTGGGTATCCACTCCACCTCTTTTTCGATTGATTGCAACGCTTTATGCCGGAGGTCATTGGACTCCATACTTATAAACCATTGTTCAGTGGCGCGGAAGATAACCGGTTTCTTACAGCGCCAGCAGTGAGGGTAGGTGTGGGTTATGCTCTCTTTTCTTACCAGATTTCCCAGTTCGGCGATCTTTTCAGTGACGCCGTTATTGGCGTCGAACACGAACTGACCCGCGAAGTAAGGTACGTCTGCCGTGAAACAGCCGTCATCATCCACTGGAGAATACACCTCCAGATCGTATTTCAAAGCAGTTTCGAAATCTTCTCGACCGTGACCGGGCGCGGTGTGCACGCAGCCTGTGCCCACATCAAGGGTCACATAAGGTGCTTGCACTATAATCGACTCCCTATCAATAAAAGGATGGCGGCACTTCATACCCTCCAGGTCTGAAGCGGCTAACCGAGCCAGGATCTCATAGTCGGAGATCTCGGCCTTGGCCATTACTTCCTCCACCAATCCAGCCGCAATGATCCACGCTTCATCGCCGAACCTTACGACCGCATACTCATAGTCCGGGTGGAGGGCAATAGCAAGGTTGGCCGGGATGGTCCACGGTGTCGTGGTCCAGATGATCACAAACACCTTTTTGCTGTTGAGCGCTGACACCTTGGGGCCGAGGTCGTCGATGAGGGGAAACTTCACATAAATGGAGGGCGATTGGTGCTCCTCATACTCTACCTCAGCCTCAGCTAGTGCAGTGCGACAGGAGCTACACCAGTAAATTGGTTTCTTGCTCTTGTACACACTGCCCCGGGTAATAAACTTTCCCAGTTCCCTGGCAATGGTAGCCTCATAGTCATACGACATTGTCAGATAGGGGTTCTCCCAGTCACCCATCACGCCCAATCGCTTGAATTCCTGCCGCTGGATATCGATGAATTTTTCAGCATAAGCACGACAGCGACGTCGCAGCTCCAATTGACTCATCCCCTGCCGCTGTTCACCTAATTCCTTTTCTACCTGGTGTTCGATGGGTAACCCGTGACAATCCCAACCTGGAACATACACGCTGTCGTAGCCCATGAACTGCCTGGAGCGGACGATTATATCTTTGAGGATTTTGTTGAGAGCGGTGCCTAGGTGAATATGACCATTGGCATAGGGCGGACCGTCATGAAGCACATAACGTGGCCGGTTTTTGCTAATTTTCCTGAGCTTGGCGTACAAATCCAGCTGCTCCCACTTCTCCATAATGACCGGCTCTCTTTTCGCCAGGTTGGCCTTCATGGGAAAGTCCGTTCGAGGCAAATTGAGCGTTTTTTTATAGTCCATCCATCTCTCCAAGGC
>JAUVTM010000025.1 GCA_030601545.1 Syntrophobacterales bacterium | reverse complement strand
CTCCGAATCGGAGAGCTCTCAGAGAAGAGTTGTTGCTTGCATTTGCCGCAGGTCGGGCTATGTCCAAGTCTTGAAGATGGTAATTTGTTTGTTGCGCCGCAACTGCTGCATCTGACGTGGTATTCTGTGGTATCCGCCATAGCTGTAAAAACCTCGACTATTCACAATTATATTAAGAATGAGATTTCTGCTGTCAAGAAGAGCGGAGACTATATTGCGGATTTGGGATTTGTCCTTCGGACTCACACCCTTCGGGCGGGTTCCCGGTTTCGGATTGCAGATTGTGGAATACAGAATGCGGTCTGAAATCTACAATGAATTTAGTCGAGATCGAGATCGGAGGGAGGAGTCTTGGCGTAATCCTCATCGTCTTCCGGTTCAATCTCGGGTTCGGGCCCGATGTTCTCTTTGACATTGTCAGGCAAGGCGCCGTAGTTGATCCTGAGATATGGTGCGCCAATTCCGGGGGGACGGTTCTTGTCGTAGTTTATTACTTCCCCCTCCGGGTGTTCGGTAGTAATGATCCGAACTCCTTCACTTCCTCCAGCCACACAAACCGATACTTGATCGTCAGCGAACCTTGCCCAGAAGATATTAACCTGGGCCGTACCCTCTTTTGACCAGCCGATTACCCGACGCTGTTTCTGGTCTTTACTCAGAATGAGCCAGACTTCGTCACTCTTGTGAATGTCAGAGAGAAGACGGACCTTTTCCTTTTTTTCCTTTCTGGAGGTGTCCACTCCAACATCGTAAAAGAAGGTGTTGACGATCTTTAAGACGTCAGGAGGTAAATCGCGGGGCTCCAGAGACATATGGCTTACCATCCAACCTGGTGGCAGGTCTATTTCTTCCGTGCTGAATGGAACAGTTTCTTCAGAATTGGCCAAAATACGCAAACCCTTTTCACCTCCGACCACCAAAAGGTCAATGAATCCGGTGGCCAATTCGGCCCAGAAGACGCTAAGATCGCAAGGTTCGTTCTGGGCCCAGCCTACCACGATTCGGTGCAGCCGATCTTCTAGGCTGGGCAGAATGAGGTATCGAGTTTTATACGCATTCGAGACAGGGAAAATAATTTCTTTTGTCATTGCTAGTGCTTCGACCCGCAAATAATGTGTGTTTTGTTGAATAATAAATATCTAATAATTTCGCTTGCTCAGCACTAGTCCTGAGTAATAAATTCTGAATAGAATTTATGAATCGAAGGACTAGGGACCCGGATGCCTATGAGTTGATCAGGTCGAAATACTAGCAAACGTCTGGATTAATTGGCAACACGTAAATTGTCAACGGATTCATTTGCAATGCTTGTGCCACTCCCACAGCTCTTAAGAGTGATAAAAGTTTACTTTCCACTTGCGCTTCCTGGTCCGAAGGGGATAAATGTAGAAATTACAGCACAGCGCCTGGCGAGTAGTCAATTGGTCGATTAGGGAATTAGAGAATTAGGAAACTAGTCAAATGGTTCTCCGATATAGAGCAAGCTGATCTGTGGGAGCGGCTTTCCCGCCCTGAGCTTGTCGAAGGGCAGCCGCGATTCTAACAACTTCTACGTTTTTTAGAACTCCTGTGAGCTATGAGCTTTCAGCTGTGAGCTGATTTAACGACTTCTACGACTTGAACGATTTCGACGATTTAACGAATTTCCTAATCAACTAATTCTCTAATTCTCTAATTCTCGACTTAACGAATCAACGAAGGGCATGGGTCCAATGGATAGCGGGAAGTCGGAGTTATGGAAAACAGTGGCCTGGAACGGGCTTAGCTTGCGAGTGCCGCCCCAATGGGAGGTGAGTTCGCTGGCAACGTCGTATCTCCGGCTGGATGATGAGGTGGGCCCGGTTCTTGAGTTGAAATGGCAGCAAATAAGAGGTCTGTTCTCTTTCAAAACTCATCTGGAAAAGTTGTCTCGGCTTTCGACCTCCACTCCAGGAGTGGATTTTCAGGAAATCCCCTTACCGCATGACTGGCAACAAGCTTTGCGCAATTTTGAAGTCCAATCCTTTGTGTGGCAAAGCACTGAGGTAAGCGGGAAGGGGGCTATTCTATATTGCTCGGAGTGCCAGAAGGCCATCCTCCTTCAATTTTACCAGAAGCAGCGTCGAGGTGATTCCCGCATACCGCTGGGAATCTTGCATTCATTTAGGGACCACAGCGAGGACGGCATGGTACACTGGGCTCTATTTGGCTTGCGTGCCCTTATACCTCAACGGTTCACACTTGTACGCCATCGCTTTCACCCGGGCCACTATCAACTGGAATTTCAACATCAAAAGGAGCACCTCCATTTGAATCGCTGGGGTCCGGCAGACCTTGTCTTGAAGGATGGCGATTTGCTGGCTTGGTTTCATAAGAGATGTGGGGAACTAAACTGGTGCCATGCAGCAAATATGAGAGAGTATAATTACGATGGAAAACCGGCCTTGCAGGGGCAAAGCCAAGGGTCAATTGCTGCTGCAAGCAGGCTCTGGGCTCGGATGACCAGGAAATTACCCTACATCTGGGTACGCATTTGGCATCTGGCCTCTCGAAACCATATTCTCGGGGTAGCGGCAGGTGGCCTGAAGCCCCTTAACGAACAGATGCTTGAGGAAGTTTGCTCCAATTATGAGATGGTTTAAGCGGAGGAAGCCATCAAAAGACGACTTTTCCAAGGGACCTTCCAGCCGGTCAGAGTCTCTCGCTTATCGCCCGGTTAAAAGCCTAGAGGTCTCAGAAGAAAAGTTGGATAGCGGTGAGGTCGTGCTTACTTATCCTCTCACTTTGCGGCCATGGCTGCTAAGTCTGGCCACACGATTGGGACTGCGGTCAGAGGAAACGCGTAGCAGAAAGCTGCAACTGGATGAGATGGGTAGCCTGACTTGGTCTCTCCTGGACGGGAAACGTGCAGTTCACGATCTGGTAGACTTTGTATGCCGTCGATACAAACTGAACCGGCGAGAGGCGGAAGTTGCCATGACCGGATTTCTACGGGATCTGGGGAAGCGAGGGCTCATAGGGTTTCGGGCTCCTGCCGGGGAAGAGGGTGAAAAATCCACTTGACAAGCCAAAGAGTCTCTCGGCACCATTCAGGAGCATAGAGCATGGAGCATAGGGTTGAAATTTCGAATTTCGAAATACGCCTATGTATTTAGCTCCGCACGATAACTACATGTCCCCTCTCGCCTCAAGAGACTGTGTCGCAATTCGTCATCCCGGCCAAGTCCCGCAAAGCGGGACGCGAGCCGGGATCCAGAAAGAATCTGATTATATTGAACTTTTACTGGATTCCGGATCTCGCCCGTTTAGACGGCCTCGTCCGGAATGACGGGTTTGGCGAATTGTGACATAGTTTCCAAGGGGAGAAGAGATTCCTGCGGAGCTAAGTTAATAGGCGTTTATTGGAATTTGAGATTTACTTGTAATTTGGTGCTTGGGATTTGGGATTTTAGATTCTGGACTGCAGATTGCGAAATCTTTCAGTTTCTACTTGTCTCAATCTACAATCCTAAATCTAAAATCTAAAATGACCAGGTAGGAGGTGTACAATGCGGATAGTATTGATTGGGCAAGCTGCCTTCGGCGCCAAGGTACTGGAGAACTTGCTGGAAAAAGATGAACAGGTGGTGGCGGTCTATACACCGCCGGACAGGGGGAGTCGACAGGATCCACTTAAGGAAGCAGCGGTTGCTAAAGAAATTCCGGTTTTTCAACCATCTACCTATAAAGATGATCAGATTTTCGCCGAGTACCAGGAGCTCGAGTCAGATCTGACCATTTTGGCTTTTGTCACTGACATTATCCCGGAACAGTTTTTAAAGCTGCCCTCTTTGGGCACTATTTGTTACCATCCTTCTCTTCTTCCCCTCCACAGAGGTGCTAGCGCCATAAACTGGGCGGTCATAAAGGGTAGAAAAAAGACAGGCCTGACCATTTTCTGGCCGGACGGTGGTATTGACACGGGACCCATTTTGCTTCAGAAGGAGATTGAGGTTGCGCCAGATGACACTACCGGATCCATCTACTTCAACTATCTTTTTCCCATGGGGGTTGATGCCATTCTCGAATCCGTAGAGTTAATCAAGGAAGGCAAAGCCCCGAAGATTCCACAGCCGGAAGAAGGAGCCACCTACGAGCCACCCTGCAGCGATCATGTGGCCGCCATTGATTGGAAAAAGGCTGGACAGGACATATACAATTTGGTGCGGGGCTGTGATCCCCAACCCGGAGCGTATAGTTACTGGCAGGGAGAGAAGATTCGCTTTTACGGTGCCAGGCTGCTGGGAGAACCTACGACAGAAACCCCGGGAACGGTGGTGCAGGCAGGTCCTGACGGCTTTCAGGTTGCTGTTGAGGGCGGGAAACTCTCTGTGGGCAAGGTTCGCCCCGAGTCCGGAGGCAAGGCGGAGGC
This sequence comes from Syntrophobacterales bacterium, assembly GCA_030601545.1. Classification (GTDB taxonomy): domain Bacteria; phylum Desulfobacterota; class Syntrophobacteria; order BM002; family BM002; genus BM002. Next base: position 9,658 of record JAUVTM010000025.1, on the reverse strand, counting down.
CTCCGCCTTTGTGTCTGAAAGGGGACTGAAAGTCGGAGATCAGTTTGGTTAAGGAACGTGAAACACAACCTGAGAAGGGTGAGATTGAAGAGGAAGAACGCCGTATAAAAACCTTGAGGCTTTTGGTGGACTTCTCCCTGGCTTATCTCGCCCAGACGAAATTGCCGCTGGAAGAGGCGCAGGCGGTGGTGGCAGGAGTGAAAAAGCAGGCCCTACGCCTTTTCCCGGAAAAAGAAGAGACTTTCGATCTCATTTACTTACCCAGATTTCGAAGACTGCTACGGGATAAATATCGACTACATTAGTTCAGGACAGCAGGCAGCAGGCAGCAGGCAGCAGGCAGTAATCTGAGGTCAGAGATCAGAGGACAGAGGACAGAGATTATCCTGTGGGAGCGGCTTTTAGCCGCGATTTGGATTATGACTTCTACGACTTTTACGATTTGAACGATTTGACGAGTCGACGAATTAACGAATTAACGAATTTCCTAATCAACTAATTTCCTTATTAACTAATTCTCGACTTCAACGACTTCAACAGATAGCACTCGACACCATGAAAGAGATCTACCTTCGTTTGATGAACGAAGCACGCTGTATTGCCGCACGGTACGAGGTTCCGGAATTCTACCGGCGATTCAAACCGGCGCTGGCAATTTCACGGCGTATTTTTTTTCATAGTCCGCTGCTGACTCATTGTAAAGAGCTGGTAACCCCACTGTACGTGGATGATTTTGGTCACGGCCTTCAACACGCCACAAGAGTGAGTATAGACGCCGGTACCATTGTGCTTCTTGAGGGGGAGAAGTATTTTACTGTGCAGGCAGAGTTGGAACGGGCGGTCGTACTGGTTCAGCTTGCCGGACTCCTTCACGACATGAAACGCACGGAAGAAGAACACGCCTCGGCCGGAGCTCAGGCGGCCAAAGAACTGTTGCGGGATTTTCCCCTTACTCCTGTAGAAATACAATGCATAGCAGAAGCCATCGTCAATCATGAAGCATTTTTAGAACCTCAGACCTGCGACACATTAACAGGGCAGTTGGTGGCCGATGCACTTTACGATGCAGACAAGTTTCGCTGGGGTCCTGATAATTTTACCCACACCGTCTGGTACATGATGAGCTATCACCAAGTAGACATTGCCGAGCTGTTTGGCCGTTTTCCCTGGGGCGTCAACGGCATCCTCAGAATTAGAAATACCTTTCGAACAAATATAGGCACTCAATACGGCCCCGAATTTATCGATCTGGGGGTAAGGATCGGCAAAGAGATCTATCAACATCTCCAGCGGCATCTAGATGCACTGACAACTGACGAGGAGAATGATGCCTAGTCCGGATATTTCATGAATCACCGCGCCTACGAAATGATCAGGCAGTTGCACGGGATTTGGTACGCAAATATCTATGTCATCGTGTGTTGCAGAGGAGAGTGTTGCTCTGCACGCAGACGGGAAGAACTCCATGGTATTGGACAATTTCAACAGCATTGAAGGCGTTCGCATCGGCCAGGTGACAGACAAGCAACATCACACAGGCTGCACGGTAGTAATGGCGGAAAATGGTGCGGTAGCAGGAGTGGATGTTCGCGGGGGCGCACCAGGGACGCATGGCACAGATGCATTGCGGCCGGAAAACCTTGTAGAACAGGTGCACGCAGTGGTTCTCACCGGTGGCAGCGCCTTTGGTCTGGCTACCGTGCAAGGTGTGATGCGCTATCTGCGTCAACGAAACTGCGGTTTTCAGACTGAATATGGTGTAGTTCCTATAGTTGCTGGAGCAGTGGTTTTTGATCTCGGGCTCAATAAAGGAAAGAATCTCCCGGACGCTACCATGGGCTACCAAGCATGTGAGAATTCCTCAAAGGAAGGTTTCGAGCAGGGATGCGTAGGGGCCGGAACAGGTGCCACGGTTGGAAAGCTCTTCGGACTCGAGCGCGCCATGAAGTCTGGGCAAGGTTTTGCTTCTCTCGCTTCCCCCAGAGGATTGAAGGTCTGGGCCCTGGCGGTGGTGAATGCCTTCGGTGACGTTCGCAATCATGAAAACGGTGAGCTTCTGGCAGGAGTTCGCACCGAGGATGGACGGCAACTGGCCAATGCAGCCGCAAGCCTTGTTGAATTAGAAATTTTGGGGGGATTCTCGGAGAACAATACCGTCTTGGGAGTAGTGGCAACCAATGCCAAGCTTACCAAAACTGAACTCACGCGTGTTGCTCAGATGGCCCAGGATGGAATTGCCCGAGCAGTGGTTCCATCCCACACCCTCTATGACGGTGACACGATCTTTGCCTTGAGTACAGGCTCTCACCGCGGGGTTGAAGTAACTGTGGTGGGAGCCCTGGCGGCCCAGCTCATGGCCAAAGCCATTGTGAATGGCGTCTTGCATGCAGTTGGGGTGGATAACCTGCCGGCTTATCAGGATCTTTTCGGCGCATAAACGCATGGCGCAAAGCGGAGAGCGAAGTAGACAATTCGTCAACTAGTCGATTAGGAAATTAGAGAATTAGAAAATTAGTCAAAGAGGTCATCCGTCTTCGCCCTACGGGCTACGCCGGACAAGGAGGACAGAGGACAGAGGACAGAATTTCGGATTGCGGATTTCGGATTGCGGATTTCAAAAAAAAAGCAGAAAACAGAGATTCTCCTGTGGGAGCGGCTTTCAGCCGCGATTCGAACGGTTTCTACGATTCAACGCTTTAACGCTTTAACCATTTGACTATTCGACTATTCGACGAATCAACGATTTGACGAAACCTTTACCGTTTACCGTTCACCATTTACGCGTGCTACGATTTCTACGATTTCAACGACTTGAACGATTTGAACGGTTTTAACGATTTTGCTGCGATAAACAGTTGGAATTACGGGATATGGGAGTGATAAATTGAAGCACATTGTTAATTTCTTTTTCGAACTGGGCATGTTGAAAAAAACCCCGAGGAGTGGATTCCAGTTTCTTGGTTCTGGTAGGGAGTCTGTGGCTGAGCACATTTTTCGTGTTGCGACAATTGGCTTTACCATGGCGAGACTGGATAAACAGGCCGATGCTTTTACTGTTGTGCGAATGTGTTTGTTTCACGATATTCCGGAGTCTCGCACTGGGGACATGAACTATGTGAACAAGCACTACGTTGATGTTAACGAAGATCAGGCCATAAGGGATCTAGCTCAGACGCTTCCTTTCGGTGATGAGCTCCAGAAATTGCTGGAGGAGTTCAAAAAAGGGGAGTCCAGGGAAGCGCAACTGGCCCGAGACGCAGATCAACTGGATCTCATTCTGGAACTGAAGGAACATCAGGATTTGGGCAATAGCTATGCCAAGGATTGGATCCATTTTGCCCTGAAGCGGTTGAAGACGGACCTGGGCAAGCGGTTGGCAGCGCAGATTTTGGAGACCGATTCCACAGCCTGGTGGTTCGAGGGCCGGGATCACTGGTGGACTGCGGAATAGTGAGCTATTGGCGAGACAGGGGGTAATGAGCTAGCAGGAGGCAGTGGGCAGCTAGCAGAAATCAGAGATCAGAGGACATAGATACAGAGATTATCCTGTGGGAGCGGCTTTCCCGTCCTGAGCTTGTCGAAGGGCAGCCGCGATTTAGATTGCGACTTCTACGGCTTCTACGATTTGACGAGTCGACGAATCAACTAATTCCCTAATTCTCTAATCAACTAATTCTCGATTTGACGACTTCTACGACTTCTACGACTTTTACGATTTACCGCTTACCATTCGTTATGCGACTGTAATACTATTCTTCCCCATATCCTTGCTTCGGTAAAGAGAGTTGTCCGCCATCTGCAGTAGCTCTTTTTTATCAGCAGCATCACCTGGGTAGTTGGCAATACCGAAGCTGGCAGTAAGTCTTATCTCAAGCTCCATATCCTGCAGGAAAATAGTATCGGCCAATGCCTTACGGACGGCGACCACCTTGTCGAAGACCGTATTCTTGTTCTGTCCAGGCAGTATGATAACGAATTCATCGCCACCGTAGCGCACCAGTCGATCATTTTCCTCCAGCTTGGAGGCTATGATCTGAGCTGCGTCTCGCAAAATTCTGCTACCGAGCAGATGTCCTTGGCTGTCCACCACTTCTTTGAAGTTATCCACATCAAGAAACACCAGGGAAACTTCTTGCCCTTGATGTAACAACTGGTCAAGGTGCTGGTGCATGTAACGGGTGTTGTAATAACCGGTCACGTCGTCGGTGATGCTGAGCGACTCGATCTTTCTATAGGTACGAGCATTATGGATGGCGATGGCCACATAATCAGCCAATATGGACAGGAGCGGCATAAAATTGTCTTGAAATAACGACATGTCTTCGGGATTCACTATTTCAATGACACCGATTACCGCCCCCTGCATCTTGAGGGGAAGACATATAATAGAGCGGGTAACAAAACCAGTGAGATCGTCGACTCGATTGCTGAAGCGAGTATCTTGCTGCACCTCCGGTACCAGAATTGGTTCACCTGTAAGCGCTACAGTCCCGGCTATTCCCTCTCCGAGCCCTATCCTCACGTCGGCTAGTGACCCTTTGTCCAAGCCCACCACCACCTCGAAGCAGAGTTTCTCTGTCTCGGGATCCAGCAAAAACAAGGTCCAATTTTTTGCCTTAATCAATTCGCTTAGCCGAGTGAGTATGATAATTAGAATCTGGTCCATATTGAAGGTTGACGTGAGGGCCTTGCCTATTTCAACGCAGGTCATAAGATGCTGAATGTAGATGGAATTTTCTTCGAGAATGTTGGCGACCGAAGAAACCAGATCGGGTTCTTTCATTAAATCATCCATGAGTGATCCAGTAGCGAAGTTTATTTGTTCACGTTAGCTAAAACGAAAGCAACCTTCATGCCAACAACAAGGATCGAACTCTATTGTGCTATACTCGGGGCTCCATTGAATCTAAGCAGCACTTGAACCAGGCAGAGGACAGATATCAGAGGTCGGAGGTCAGACGTCATCCGTCTTCGCCCTACGGGCTACGCCGCGACAAGGAGGTCAGAGGGCAGACGACAGAGGACAGAGGGCAGACGACAGAGGACAGATGAAAACAAAGAATTCAACGACTTTAACGGCTTCTACGGTTTCTACGATTTCTACGGTTTTTACGCTTTGACTAATTCCCCAATTCTCTAATCAACTAATTCTCAAATTAACGAATCGACGACAAACCTATGAATGAACATCCTTTGGAAATACTCTCCGATGGTCTGAAACTCCAGGGTGTGCTGACTACTCCTGAAAGTGACTCCTGGCCGCTGGTGATATTGTCTCATGGCTTTTTGAGCCACAAGGACAGCTCAAAATACAGGCAACTCGCCCGGGTATTTGCCCAGGAGTCCGTTGCCACAGTGCGGTTTGACTTCAGAGGTTGCGGCGAGAGTGATGGACTCCTTGCAGAAAGTTCCATTTCCGGAAGGTGGAGTGACCTGCAAAGGGTGATTGACCGGAGTTTGGAGCTGGATGGCTTCGATGGACGTTTGGGTTTGTTGGGGAGCAGCTTGGGTGGCTATCTGGCCCTCCTCGAGGCAAGCCGCAGCCCACAGGTTCGGTGTGTGGCGGTTTGGTCCACACCGTCTCACCTGCATGACCTGGCAGAGCGACTCCCAGAGGTGACGCCCGTTGAGATGTCCCCTAAATGCTATGAAGATTTACTGACAGTGGAACTTCTTTCCCGGTTGGAGAATGTGCAGCGTGTTCTGATTGTTCATGGCGAAAAGGACCAACAAGTTCCCCCCGAGCACGGTTCCAGATTGTATGAAGTGCTGGATGAGCCAAAAGCCCTGCATATATTGGAGAAAGCTGATCACCGGTTCAGTGCACCAGAGTCGAGAGAAGAAGCCATTCGGTTGAGCCTTGAGTGGTTCAAGAAGTATCTTTGAGCATAGTGCATAGGGCATAGGGCGGAAACTAGGCACCAAAAAGAAGGAGTCAGGAGTCAGCATCCAGTATTAAGGTTTCAGGTTTCAGTGTTCAGGTTTCAGCTTTTGTATTTCTCTTCCCTGACACCTGAAACCCGACACCTGAAACCCTGAGATTACTTCAACGATTCCAATGACTTGAACGATTTCTACGATTTCTACGACTTCAACGACTGTCAGGTTATCTTGCCAGTTAATTTGTAACGTGCGTCCAAAACCAGGCTGAAAAGTGCAGGAATCAGAAAGAGGGTAAAAATAGTAGAAAGGGCAAGCCCACCAACCACAACGCTACCCAAACCACGATAGAGCTCAGACCCGGCGCCCCGGAAAAGCACCAGCGGCAGCATACCAAACACACTGGTGGTGGTGCTCATGAATATGGGTCTGATGCGGTTTCTCACTGCCTCACGGATGGCCTCCCGCCGCTCCATTCCTTCATGCCGCATGTGGTTCAGACTCTGGTGGACAATGAGAATGGCGTTATTCACTACGGTGCCGATGAGAATGATGAAACCCAGCATGGTTAACACGTCCAGGGACTGATACTCAATCAAGTTGCTCACCAGCCACAGACCGGCAAAACCCCCAGCAGCCGCCAGAGGCACACTGAACATGATGACGAGAGGATAGAGAAAGCTGGCGAAAAGGGCCGCCATAAGCAGGTAGGTGATGGCCAGGGCCAGGACGAAATTCCACTGCAGGGCCTTCCTCGTGACTACCAGGTCGTCTGCAGTGCCGGCAAGGTTGATGTTGTAAAGGCCGCCAAGTTCGCCGCTCTTCTTGAGTGGACCGATTACCTTGTTCTCAAGCGTCTGCATGGCGGTTTCCAGAGGTGTTTCACGCGGTGGCCTCACCTGAATAGTAATTGCTCTTTGGCGCTCGATGTGATTGATCTGAGTAGGTCCAGACACCCAGCGAACATCTGCCACTGATCCCAATGTGATAAGTCGGCCGTTAGAAGTTCTCAGTATGAGGTTCTCAAAGTCCTGGGTTTGTTTAGTGGAAGAAGAGATACCCATCAAAGTGAGGTCGATTTCTTTGCCATCGTGTTGATAGTCGCTGACTTTGCGGCCGTCGAGCAAAGTGTCCACAACCTGTCCTATGTCGCGGGCTGAGAGTCCCAGGCTGGCGGCTCGCACCCGATCAGGAGTAATCTGAATTTCAGGGTTCCCCAGGTCGAGACTGGGGATGGGGCGTACCTGGGAGCCAGGGAGCAATTGCATGGCCTGACCGAAAACTCGACCCCCGAACTGTATGAGACGCGTCAGGTCCGGACCAGAAATGTCCACATCAATGGTCCGACCAGAGGTGATACCGCGGCCAAAAAGACTGCTCTGATAGGATGTGGCATAAAAACCAGGGATCTTTCTCAGCTCCCTCTTAAAAATAGGGACCAGATCCCTGGCTTTGAGGGGATCCTGAGTGGAGGCACCGGCGAACATTATACGACCGAGAGCCACGTAAAAGAGGTTGCGGATCCGTGGTTCTCGGTATTCGACACTCCCATCATCTTTCCAATAGGGTTCCAGGTCCTTGACAATAGTATTCCCAACCTTGGCGAGTTCTTCCAGATTATAACCAGGGGGAGGGAGGAGAAGGCTGAAAACGAAATTACGATTGCCCTCGGGAAGGTACTCGGAAGGGGGGGACAACCAAAGTGCCATGGCCAGCGAAAATCCGGTGAGGGCAACTACCACTGCCACCCGAGCAGGTACAGAGCCCATGACCCTGTAGTTGAAGTTTGCCACCCCTTCAGTAAAATTGTGAGAAAAACGGTCCAAAAACCGGATGGATTTTTTAAATGGAGACAGTCCACTGCCAGGTTTACTGCTCTTGGCGCCGTCAGATTGAGGGCCCGGGTTGGCTAATACTCCACTCAATTTTTCGTGCTTGGCTGCTAATTTGGCTTTTCGCCGTTCGCGAAAGAAGCCCAGTATTTTGGCGGAGAAGGTGGGAATAACCGTTATGGACACAATCAGGCTCAGAGCAACTGCACAGCTGATGGCAATGGCAATGTCCTTGAACAACTGACCGGCCTCTTCCTGCACGTACACCACCGGAACAAAAACTGCCATGGTGGTCAGTGTACTGGCCAGCACAGCACCCCAAACCTCAGTGGTACCTTTGTAGGCTGCCTCAGCTCTGCCTTCTCCCAGACCACGGTGACGGTCGATGTTTTCCAGGACCACGATGGCCGCGTCCAATACCATTCCCACGGCAAAGGCAAGTCCAGCGAGGCTGATGACGTTAATGTTGCGGCCGAAAAAGGTCATCATCAGAAAGGTGCCCACAACACTAATGGGAATGGCGGTGGCAATGATCAAGGTGCTGTTTATGGATCGCAGAAAGAGAATGAGCACCAGAACTGCCAGGGTACCTCCCACAAAGAGGTTCTGACGCACCAGGTCAATGGCACTCTCTATGTACTCGGTCTCGTCGTAAACCTGACGCAGCCGCAGTCCCCGCTCTTTGAGTAAGCCTGCGTTCATCTCGGTAATGGCGGCACGGACTCCGTTCATTACCTGGAGGACGTTGGCTCCTGTCTGACGCTTAGCGTTGACAGCGATGGTGGGGCGGCCCTTTTCGCTAACCGTTGCTGAGGGTTTGGCGTAGCCGAGCCGAACTTCGGCTATATCACGGACATAGATGGGAGCACCATTGATGTACTTGATAACGACGTTTGCCACATCATTTGGAGACTGGTATTGCCCCACAGTTCGAGCAATGAACTTACGCTTACCCTCGTCAAAATCTCCGGCACTTATGTTTTCATTTTCCCGACTCAATGCGGTTGCCACTTCGGCTATGGTAATGTCGTAGGCCGCAAGGGTATTAGGGTCGAAGACAACCTGCATCTCTGGCTCGACCCCACCGTAGATTTCAGACTCAGCCACGCCAGGGATCCTTTCAAAGCGCGGTTTGACGAAGTCCTTAACGAACTGGTACTCGGTTTCAATGCCGGTGTTGTCACCATTAAGCCGCTCAAGGATAATCCAGGCAATGGCGTTCTGCTCGCTACCGGAGGAGACCAGCACAGGCTCCTGAGCCTCGTCCGGATATTCCGGCACCTGGTTGAGGTTGTTGGAGACTTTGAGAAGGGCTGCGTCGGGATCGGTGCCCACCTGAAACTTAAGAGTCACCCTGCCGCGGCTGTAAAAGCTCTCACTTTTCATTTCGACGAGACCTTCGACGCTCTTGAGAACGTCCTCCTGCTCGTCGATGATCTCCCGCTCCACCTCCTGGGGGCTGGCTCCCGGCCAGATGGTATTCACGGTGATCTCGGCTTTGTCCACATTGGGTGTGAGCTGCACCGGAATACGTAAGAGCGCAATGAGGCCGAACATGACCAGGAGGATAACTCCCACAGCCACGGTGATGGGATTTTTAATGGAAGCGTCTACTAGTTTCACTGTAGCAAATCACAATGATTAAGGTTTCAGTGTTCAGGTTTCAGTGTTCAGGACAGATGGAGGTTTCAGTGTTCAGTTTTCAGTGTTCAGATTCCAGCTTTTTTTTCTCTTCCCTGACACCTGACACCTGATCCGCCTCCGGCGGAACACCCGACACCGTCCTTTGGGCCCGGATTCTTTATTCAATAATCTGTACGGGTTGACCAGGACGGAGCCGTTCATTTCCTCTGGTAACTACCTGCATGCCGGCTTTTATCGCGCCCTTAACCTCGATCATGCTGCCCGAAGCAACCCCCAGTTGCACGGGCAACGACTGGGCCACC
>JAUVTM010000044.1 GCA_030601545.1 Syntrophobacterales bacterium | reverse complement strand
AGGTTCCAAGCCCCTCGGCAGTGGCGGCCAGGATGAGGTGATCCATAACAATGGCAACATCCACATCGTTGTAATTCTTACCGTCCTTCCTTGCCCAGCTTTTGGCAACAAGACCGCAACCACAGATCACGATTGGCGGTTGCACGAACCACTTCTTATTGTAAATTTTAAGAAGCTCGGCCTCGCGATTTAGCGTGTGAACGACCATTAACTGAAATGGCTGGATATTCACGGCCGTGGGCGCCAACCTCGCAGCCTCGAGAATCCGGTCCAGTTTTTCTTGCTCCACCGGATCTGATTTGTAAGCCCGTACGCTGTATCTTTTTCGGGCCAATTCGAGAAAGTCCATTAATAACCTCTCCTAACGAGTCTTTCGGGCGGAGATAAACCCCGCCCCTACTATGGCAAATCCAGGAAAACGTAGGGGTGGGGTTTACCCCCACCCGCCTAGATGTATTAACAGAAGCATTTTTGGTTTGCAAGGATACCCAGCCTAGAACAAACCCCTTTCACCGTTCACCATTTATCGTTTACCTAAGCTACAGGCTGCGCAATAAATATTGACTTAAGCCTAGTTCCCGATTAAAATTCTAGGAATTCTAACATTAGGAGGGGCGCTTCTTTGCGACGAAAAACATTTGCAAAGATACTAACTGTGGTGATTGCAATCTGCCTGCTGTCTGTGGGGATTGCACCCGCCAACCCTAGCTGTACCGCAGACTGTTGCGTACAGCCCAAGAGCGATGGCTTGGATAGCAAGGTCAACATTCCTGCTGCTGATCTCCTCTCTAATTGCTGTTCCGGCCTTGAAACCGCCCCCTGCCCTCACATGCTAGAGTCCTCTACTGAAAGCAAAGAGTATGCTATTGCAGCCCCAGCTGCAGAAGTAAATCCAGCCAGGGTGCAAATTGCTGTATCTGTAAACAGCGCTTTATTTGTATCCCAACCACATTCCCACCTGGCCACTTCAATGAGTCCCCTTATTAGGGGCCCCAGTGTGCCACTCTACCTTCAAACACTTTCACTTCTGATCTAATCCCCACTTAGCAAACCAGTTGCACTCCTTTGTCGTCTTTCGGACCTTTCTGCTCTCTCATCCCGGGGCATGAGCTGGCGAAAAAACTTTAGCTCTCAATCCTTAAGCTTCTGGCATCGTCAGCCATTGGTACCGGAGTGGCTCACTGAAGTTTATGGCCATAATACTTGAAACCGGGACGCATTTGCGCCTCGGCCAAAAATCCATATATTACTGGAGTTCGTTATGAGTAAGAAGAAGAAGCGTTCTGCCGAAGAAAAAAGTGCTGCCAAGAAGGCCGCCGTCCTCCAAACCGAAAAGAAGAGTCAGTCACCACTTCGAACCTTAGTCGTCATCGCGGTTGTGGTAGTAGCAGGTTTGGCTTTTTACCTGTTTCAGACCGGTCTTGACGGTAACCCCCAAGCCCGAACATCATCTATTCAACCTGAAGTCACGGCCACAGAAGTCTCCTTCCCGGTACAAGCCTTCAGTGATGGGCAAGCCAAATACTTCCAATACCCGGCCGGTAATGGAATTACTATCCGCTTTTTCATCCTCCGGAGCTCTGACGGGGTGATCCGGGCTGCATACGACGCCTGCGACGTCTGTTGGCGCGAGGGCAAAGGATACTACCAGGATGGAGACTTCATGGTTTGCCGCAATTGCGGCCAGCGATTTGCTTCTGTCAAGGTAAATGAAATAAAGGGTGGCTGCAACCCGGCACCGTTGGACCGAACAATAGTGGGTGACAAGCTGGTTCTGAAAGTTGCCGACATACTTCAGGGTACCCAGTACTTTGATTTTGCCAAGAGGAGCTAAAGATGACGCTCAAAGATATTGCCCTCCGCAATCTCAGGCGAAGAAAGGCCAAGGCCGCTTTCGTGCTTGCCGGACTTCTCATTGCGGTCTCTACGGCAGTGGGCCTCCTCGGCCTTATTGAAGCAATGAATCGCGATATACAACTAAAACTCGAAGAGTACGGGGCCAACATCCTCATATTGCCGAAGACTGAGAATCTCTCCCTGACCTACGGGGGACTCTCGTTGGGGGGCGTTTCCTTTGAAATGCAGGAAATTAGGCAGGCTGACCTGGGGAGGGTCAAATCCATTAAAAACGCTGCAAATGTAGCCGCAATGGGGCCCACCGTTCTGGGTACTGTTGAGGTGAATGACCGCAAGGTACTTCTTGCCGGGGTCGATTTTCAGGCTGTGAAAATCTTGAAGCCCTGGTGGAAAGTCGGGGGCACAGTTCCAAGTGAGTACGATGTCCTCCTGGGCGCTGAGGCTGCTCGCATTTTGAACCTGAACGCCGGAGATTACCTCAAGATCAACGGCAGCAAGCTTCAGGTGTCGGGTGTCCTGGCGCCCACCGGCTCACAGGATGACCAGCTCGTCTTCACCCCCCTCGGTACGGCCCAATCACTTCTGAACAAGCAAGGCCTAGTCTCAATGGTCGAGGTTGCAGCGCTTTGCAATGCCTGTCCGATTGAGGCCATGGTGAGTCAGATCTCAAGGGCGCTTCCCAGCACCAAGGTGATGGCCATCCAGCAGGTAGTTCAGGGCCGCATGGAGACCCTGGCTCACTTCAAAAAATTCTCTTATGGTATCTCCCTGGTGTTGGTGCTGGTGGGCAGTCTTGTGGTGCTCGTGACAATGATGGGAAGTGTGCGGGAGCGGACAGCCGAAATTGGCATCTTCCGGGCCATGGGGTTTCGGAGGAGTCACGTGATGCAGATAGTTCTCATGGAGGCGGGGATACTCTCCGCCTTGGCCGGGATTATGGGGTATCTCGTAGGTTTTGGTACCACCAAGGCCGCTCTTCCCTTTTTTACTGGAAGCAACGGCATGGAAGTGATTTTCGATCCCATCCTGGCCGCTGGAGCATTTGCTGTGGCTGTGATAATGGGTCTGGCCTCAAGTATTTATCCGGCCCTTCTGGCAGCCCGGATCGACCCTGCTGATGCTTTGCGAGCCCTTTAGCTCGGATGTTTCGTGAATCATCCGGGCTACTCTAGGAGAAATGGTATGAGTTACATTCGTGCAGAACACCTTACAAAACAATATGGTAGCGGTGACGCCGCGGTTATGGCGATTAGGGGCATGAGCTTTGAGATCCAAATGGGCGAGTTTGTTGCCGTGATGGGAGAGTCGGGATCAGGGAAGTCCACCCTGCTTTCAGTACTGGGAGCCCTGAATACGCCCACAGCAGGCAACTACGTGGTGGATGGACTCGAAGTTTACGACCTGGGACAGGACCAGAGGGCAGACTTTCGCAGGGAATTTCTGGGCTTTGTATTCCAGAGTTTCCATCTTGTTACCTACCTCACCATCCTAGAGAACGTCATGCTTCCTCTGGCTACGGTAAAAATGAGCAGTAAGAAGAAGCGGGCCTTGGCCGAAGATGCCCTGTTACTGGTAGGGCTTAATGGAAAATCACACCGCTTGCCTGGACAGATATCCGGTGGAGAGCAAGAGCGCGTGGCTATTGCCCGCGCCATTGTAAATGAACCGCCCCTCCTCCTCGCAGACGAGCCATCTGGAAACCTTGATACCAAGACCAGCCGAGAGGTGATGGATCTCCTGCAGACCCTAAATGAAGAAGGGATGACCATCGTCATGGTAACCCACAGCCCGGAGTGCGCCGGCTACGCCCGCAGAATGCTGCGGATTTCTGATGGTGTTTTAGTAGAAGACATTCCGCTGAATGGAAAGGATAGATACTTGGAGTGTTGGAGTAATGGAGCAGTGGAGTAATGGAAAATGAATGGTGGGTATTTCCTCCTGCCTTAGGCTTCAAACAAAAGGAGTTAATGGAAATGGCGAAAAAGAAAAAAGCGCAGCGACAGCAACCGAGACAACAACCAGTTCAGAAAAAAGAGTCGAACTTCTGGATGACTACAGCCATCATTGCCATAGTTTTGCTGGTCGGAGTAACGGCGAAATCGCTCTTTAGCCCAAGTCAAAACACAACGTCAATCACGTCAATCACGCCAATCCAATCGACAACGGCGCAGACAATCACGCCAATCCAGCCAGCAACGGGCCAGTCACCGGCGGTCCAGTCAGCAACGTCAGTAGCGACCAACCCGATAGAGGACCAGGTCCTTCAGGTGGCCGTGAATTTCAAATGCGCCTGTGAGGGCTGTGGAGAACTTCCCCTGGCGGAATGCCAGTGCGACATGCCCAAGGGAGCCGTGGAGGAGAAAAGCTTCATCCGGACAAAATTGGTTGAAGGCTACACCATTCCACAGGTCATCGAATTGGTGGACAAGAAGTACGGCCTCCGGGTGTAAAAAGACAATTCCTCTCCCCCAAATGAGAGGGAGAGGAATTGTATGAATGTATTTCTTCTTGCGGCGCTGGACTGCTTTTTAGTTCCAGCAGGGGCCGTAGCCGCCACGACCGTATCCACCATGCGGACCGGAATTTCCATATTGGCCGTAATGACCGTGCGGTCCATTGTGGCGCCCCATCATACCGTAGCCGTATCCTTTCCCGGCGTGTCCTCTGCCGTATCCTCGGCCATAACGGGCGTTTGGCGCAATTTTCCGAGTTTGCAGCTCAAAGTTTACTCTGTGCTCGCTCATCTTGGCTTTGAGGGCACTGATTTCTCGCTGCACAGTCCTGACCTTCTTGGCATCAGGATCGGCTGCATTCAGCGCGGTATTGAGTTCCGCCGACTTGTTCCAGATCTCGTCTCTGAGTTTGGCGGTGTCGTTGAAAAAACTCTGCTCAAGTTTTTCCAGCTCTGCCCGCTGGCTCTCGGTCAGGTTGCCATACTCTCCACTCTCACTCCAGCCGGGGCCACCATAATTTCCGCCGCGACCCCAACGGTGCGCAAAAACCGGAGCTGTCAGAACACCCACTAACACCAGAATGCCAATAATTGTTACCAACTTTTTCATTTTCCTTACCCTCCATTTATTGATTATGATTGCTCGCCGTTCACTTCCCTTAATGGCAATGTCCATGCCATAAGGTCATTATCAATTTAACTAGTTAATTTTACAGTAATTTTGCGATATACCATCTTGGTTGCCTAGCTGCTGACCTTGACGTCGCCCCCCAGAGTGGATACTTTTTATCCATATTGGTAATAATAAAGTATGCAGGTGGGTAAAAAGTATCCATCTATTTTCCCATGCAACAAGAGACGTAACTATTAGCAAAGCCCGAGTCAAGAGGGTCACTAAAGGAAGTGGTTGAAAAAAGAGGACCCCTGGTCCACAAATTGCTGTAGGTTTTCCTTTGGCGAGTACGGTAATGGCAAGTGGCAATCTTTTCAGCACGAGCACGGATTTCGTCATTCCGGAAGTCGCGTAGCGACTGTCCGGAATCCAGGGCAGACGAAGGTTTTCTGGATACCCCTTCGACTTCGCTCAGGGTGGTGAGCCTGTCGAACCACGGATCGCGACTCCGTCGCGTCCGGTATGACATTTCGGTCCTTTCTCGGCATCGTCGATATGAATATTAATGAGCAGCTTTAATGACTAACGCACACACAAAAAATCTCTGGCTCTCCTTGTCTCCCTGGGCCGTTCTGGGCAGCTTGGCCGTATTGGCGCCTATAATCTTCTTTCTGACCAGCAGCAGCATCAAGGAGGACAGGAAAAACATGACCCGACTTCTGGTTGAGAAAGGTGCTGCACTCATCCGCTCCTTTGAGGCTGGGGCCAGAACCGGAGTGATGGGTATGGGCTGGGGCGGCACACAGCTGCAGCGCTTGCTGGTAGAAACTGCCAAGCAGCCCGATATTCTTTACCTGGTGGTAACTGATGAAAGCGGATATGCAGTTGCCCACAGCGACCCTGAACAAATTGGCGAACAATACAGAGATGCAGTACTTGCTCCAAAGGAAGTCGATGAGGTGCAATGGCATGAGGTCCAGATGAACAGAGGCAATTTTGCCTTTGAGGTGTACAAGCGGTTCAAACCTATCAAGGGCATGCCATGGCAGGGCCGCATGCATCGTCACGGCATGATGATGCGGGGACCGGGGTTCGGCAGAGACTCGACTGACAGGTCTTTGGAGAGCGGCCGGGATGGGCAAAATGGGCCGGCTTTATACATATTCGTTGGCCTGGATATGAGTGCCATGGAAACGGCGAGAGTTGAGGCCAGGCGTCACACCGTGGCCATGTCTATTGGGGTGTTGCTGATTGGTCTTGCGGTAATGGTCTCCCTTTTTCTGGCCCAGGGTTACAAACTGGCAACCCGCGCCTTAGCCAAAGTACAGGCTTTTTCAGATCAGGTAGTGGAGAATCTTCCCATGGGGCTTGTGGCCACAGACGAAAATGGCGAGGTGGCCGCTTTCAACCAAACGGCAGAGGCAATTCTCGGAGATTCGAGCCACAAGGCTTTAGGGGAAAAGGCGGCAGGGGTTTTGCCTCCGGAGCTATGGCAATTAACTGAACGCATTGGAACGAAGAGAACGATTGTCGAAGAGGAACTCGATTGCCAGACCACTCGAGGTACCAGACTGCCACTTAGGGTTAGCGCTGCCGGTCTTCACGGCGAAGACAACACTTTTTTGGGTTATGTCTTTATTTTTCGTGACCTGATGGAGGTTCGACGACTGCAGCAGGAGGTGGAGAGAACGAAACGATTGGCCTCACTTGGAAGCCTGGCAGCCGGCGTGGCCCACGAAATTAGAAACCCTTTGAGCTCAGTGAAGGGCTTCGCCACTTATTTCAGGGACAAACTCAAGGATAATCCACAGGACCGGGATACGGCCACCACAATGATCCAGGAGGTGGAACGGCTGGACCGTGTCATCGGCCAACTACTGGAGTTCGCCCGCCCCAGCACTCTCAGAATAAAGCCGGTTCGGGTAGCTGATTTGGTCCAACACTCTCTCAAGCTCATCGATGGCGATGCCCGGGCAAAGGGGATCGAGGTAAAATCCGAGGTTCCTTCGAACCTCCCGGACGTCCCTATTGATGCGGATAGAATGAGTCAGGTCTTGCTTAACCTGTACCTCAATTCTATGCAAGCCATGGAGGCACAAGGCATTTTGGAGGTTAAAGTCTCCAGGGATGAGACGAGAAAACTAACAACAATCATTGTTGCGGACAACGGCGGTGGCATAGATCCAGCGGATCAGGAGCGCATCTTTGATCCCTATTTTACCACCAAGCCAGCCGGTACCGGCCTCGGTCTTGCCATAGTGCACAAGATTATTGACGCTCACCATGGAACTGTAAAGGTGAAAAGCAAGCCAGGCCTCGGGACCACAATAACTCTGATCCTGCCGGATGCGGAGGAGGAGCAAGATCGTGGCTAAGTTTAGTTCTTCGGGCAGCATACTGGTGGTTGACGATGATCGGGCTCATCGAACCATGCTACGCACCCTGCTGGGAGGGTGGGGATATGCGGTGCACGAAGCGGACGATGGTGCTCGAGCCATCGAAAAGGTACATGAAAAATCATACGATTTAATTCTGATGGACGTTCGTATGGTTGAAGTCTCCGGGCTGGAGGCCCTGTCTGAGATAAAGAGCTTTAACCCAGCCATCCCTATCATCATCATGACTGCCTACTCCTCGGTGGAGACGGCTGTGGAGGCCTTGAAAAAAGGAGCGTACGACTATCTCAGCAAACCACTGGACTTCGATGAACTCGAGCTGGCCATTGGCAGGGCCATGGATCATACTCGACTGAAAGAGGAAAACCGTGCCCTCAAAGAGAGACTTGGGGTCGGCTTCAATACCGGCGATATCATTGGTCGCAGCCGGGTTATGATGGAATTACTGGAGACTGTGGCCTTGGTGGCGCCCACCGAAGCCACAGTGCTCATCACCGGTGAGTCTGGAACGGGAAAGGAACTCATTGCCAGCGCAATTCATTTGAACAGCCCACGCCGAGAGAAGCCACTCATCCAGCTGAACTGTGCTGCCATTACTGAGACCCTGCTGGAGTCAGAACTTTTCGGCCATGAAAAAGGGGCATTTACGGGTGCTGACCGCCGTAAGGAAGGCAGATTCCGACTGGCTCACAGTGGTAGCATCTTTCTGGACGAAATTAGCGAGATGTCCGTGGCCATGCAAGCCAAGCTGCTGCGGGTGCTCCAGGAGAAGGAGATCCAGAGGGTTGGTGGAGAGGAAGTCTTGAGAGTTGATGTTCGGGTAATAGCAGCCACCAATAGAGACTTGAAAGCAGAGATTAAGGGTGGTCGGTTTCGCGAAGATCTTTACTACCGCTTGAACGTGGTTACCCTGGCTGTGCCTGCCCTGAGGGAAAGACGCGAGGATATACCCCTTTTGGCGCAGCATTTTCTCGATATTTTTGCTGAAAAAAACCGCAAACAGATCAAGGGCTTCACCCCTCAGGCCATGGATAGGTTGGGACGATACGACTGGCCGGGAAACGTGCGTGAACTGATGAACGCTGTTGAGCGCGGTGTAATTCTGTGCCGGGGCGACTATGTTTCTGAAATGGATTTTCCCCTCTCGGTCAGCGATGTTCTCGCCCCGGAGCAAGAGTCGGTTAGAGAAGAGTTGCTGGCGGATCTACCCCTGGAGGAAGTGGAAAAGGTAACCATCTTGAAGACCCTCGAATCGGCAGGCGGCAACAAGAGCGAAACTGCCAGACGACTCGGCATCACCCGGCGAACTCTTCATAAGAAGCTGAAGAAGTATGGTGTGATGTAGAGTCTCTCACAGACCAATAAAGAAATTGCACTCAGCCAGCCCCAACCACCGCCAAAACGCGTGATTGCAGCTTGAGCGTATTTCTCTTTGAATGCATCAAAGCGTACAGCGCGCTACGAGACGAGATGTCGGGCGAGACGTGAGGTCGGGTATATTTAATAAACCTCGTCTCGCTCGTCTCGCCAGTCTCGCTGATCAATAGTGCCTAGGCCGACATACCGAGAAGTCGTGTTATAATTTTCTGATAAGATGTTAGGAAGAATTGAATGTGGATCGGGAAAATATAATGGGCCGACTTTCCATCTCAGTTGCGGGATACATCTTGTCATTCTTTCTCCTCGGTGGGTTTACAGCCTGTGCTCCTGCCATATCCAAAAAGGTGCGGGAAGAGGCCGGAGAAGCAGTTTCTTTTGAAGCACTCCTGAAGCGGACTGATGGCTATAAAGGCCGCATTGTAATTGTTGGGGGGTACATCCTGGAAACAGCAAATGAAACGGATGGCTCTCGGATTACCGTGTTGCAAGCACCACTGGATTCCCAGAACAGGCCGAAATCATCGGACCTGTCCAAGGGACGTTTCATGGTTTCGAGTAGCGAATTCTTGGATCCGGTGGTTTACAGCAAAGAGAGAAGGATTACCGTTGGCGGCAAGGTCGTTGGAAGTCAGGAGAGGAAATTAGGAAATCTCACCTATGTATATCCTGTCATTGAGGCCATGGAGATTCATCTCTGGTCCAAAGAGGGAAAGTATATCGGGCCTTATTACCCCTATTATGATCCTTGGTACCATCCGTGGTACAGACGCCCGTACCGCTACAGACATCCTTACTGGTAAGCGGCTCTTTGGTGGATTCGGCCTTTGGCCTTAATCCACCCTACAGAGAATCTTCCTTAACGTAGGGTGGATTAAGCGCAGCAAATCCACCAATAAGGCTATCATTCAAGATCTATCCCTTTGATATTACCGGGTTCCTTCTTCTCTCCCCAGTCCACGGAGTACCAACCTCGGTCTACAGCTCTCTGAAATGAACTATGAGGCCAATCTGCTGGACGTAGAACGTACCCATGTTTCACGGGATTATAATGTATGTAATCCACGTGTTTTCTCCAATCGTCTTCGTTGCGAATTAAGTGTTCCCAAAATCGTCGTTGCCAGACCGTCTTTTCCCCTCTATGGTCTATTGGGGCACCGATACCGATAGAGAAATAGCGCTTTATGAGTCGCCAGCGTGAGGAGAAATCAGAGTCTCCCCCTGGTAATAACCAGATGCAATGCAGATGGTCAGGTAGGATAACGACGCTATCCATGACAAACGGATAGTTTTCCATCACATGGCGAAAGGCTTTCTTTAGCCTTTCGATATTTTCTCGACGGTCCAATATTCTCTGGCGCTCGTAGGTCACGACTGTAAAAAAATACCAACCTCCTTCTTGATACGCTCGCCTATACTCGCTCATCGCCTTAAATCTCTTCTTTGGTGGATTCGGCCCTTGGCCTTAATCCACCCTACAGAGCTGAATCTTCGCTAAGGTAAAGTGGATTAAGCGCAGCGAATCCACCCCTAATCAGCCTCGGCGTTGCGCCTGCGCTCCCTGTAGACCAATTGGAGATTGCGGCTGTAGATGAAAACGCCGGTACACTGCCCCAAGATAAATACCGGATCACGCCTGTGGACAGCATAACTGAACAAAATGACTCCACCGGCGAGACTGAAATACCAGAAAGCGATGGGAATTAAGCTGCGCCCGTAGCGCTCACTGTGAAGCCATTGAACAAGAAAACGCAGGCCAAATGCTGTCTGGCCCACAAGCCCTACAATCAACCAAGCGGTGTCAAATCTCAAAGTTTATTACCTCCTCGATCTCAGCGACCTTGCTCCGTCGTTGCAGCCACATGACCACGCATAGGTCCACAAGTCCTACCCAGAGCCGGTCCCAGACACCATAATGACTCCGGCCGTACTTGCGTGGTCGATGGTTGACTTCCACTGAGGCTACGGCCCCGCCGCTGCGCAGAATAAGCGCGGGGAGAAAACGATGCATGTGATCAAAAAAGGGTAACCCCATAAATATTTCACGGGGAAATAGCTTGAGTCCACAGCCTGTGTCCGGGGTGCGATCCTTGAGCAGATAACCTCTGACCCCGTTGGCCACACGTGCCGACACGCGCTTCACCCAGCTATCCATGCGCTTTCGACGGTGGCCGATAACAAGCTGCAAGTCAGG
>JAUVTM010000310.1 GCA_030601545.1 Syntrophobacterales bacterium | reverse complement strand
AACTAGAACCTAAGCGGAGAGGTGAAGATGTCTAACTTGTATTTCTGCAAATATTTCCCTGAAACGGTTAAAGAGGATAACTTGCTCCTTCCCGATGCCAAACCCCAATGGAATCCTTCGAGGGACATGATGCTCAGCCATGTCTATCTCGATCTGGAGGTGGAAGTAGAAGCGAAGAAACTGAAGGGGACCGCGCGCATTAGCTTTACCTCCATTAAGAAAAATCTGGGAAGCATTTTTCTTGACGCCAGGGAGTTACGTATTAACCGTGTGATTACCGACGATGGGCAAGCTCTCCAATTCAAGCAAAATGATCGAGGTGTAAGGATACACCTGGATGGACCTGTTGACCGCGGCCAGAGCAGCACGGTCTGTATTGATTATGTGGTAGAGAACCCACGCTTGGGCCTATATTTCACAGGCCCGGATGAGCACTATCCGGATAAACTTTGGCAGGTGTGGAGTCAGGGTCAGGACGAGGACAATAAATACTGGTTTCCCTGTGTAGACCACCCTCGCGAGAAGGTTACCAGTGAGATCCGCGCTAAGGTGGATAAGCCCTATGTGGTGGTAAGCAATGGTGAACTCAAAGAAAAGTACGAGGACGATGATGGACGGCTGGTATATCACTGGTCCATGGAGAAGCCTCACAGCATTTATCTCATCAGTTTGGCGATCGGTGCTTACACTGAACTGACGGATCATTTTGAAGACATCCCTCTATCCTTCTACGTGCCTGAGGGCCGGGAGGAGGAAGGCTACCGCTCCTTTGAGAAAACAGCAGACATCGTGCGCTATTTTTCCGAGAAAACGGGCATCCGCTACCCTTACCACCAGTATTCCCAGGTTGTCGCCCAGGATTTTATTTTCGGAGGCATGGAAAACACCACCGCCACTACTCTCACAGAAATGACCCTACATGACGAGCGGGCCCATCTGGACTTCACCAGCGAACACCTGGTGGCTCACGAACTTGCGCACCAGTGGTTTGGAGATCTGGTGACATCCAAAAGTTGGAGTCACAGCTGGCTACATGAAGGTTTTGCCACCTACTTTGACCTGCTTTACACCGACCATGCCGAAGGAGAGGATGAGTTCTACTACCGGTTGTTGGAAAATCGTGAGACCTATTTTGAGGAGCACGATTCCAAATACCGGCGTTCCATCGTCACCAACGTCTACAGCCAGCCCATTGATCTGTTTGATATGCATTTGTACCCGGGCAGCGCCGCCCGACTGCACATGCTGCGCAGGATTTTGGGTGAGGAGGAATGGTGGGAGGTCATCACCCTCTTTCTGAAGAAACATCGAGATTCCGTGGTGGAAACCGTTGATTTCGCGCGGTGCATCGAGGAGGTTACCGGAGATAATTATGATTGGTTTTTCGACCAGTGGTTTTATAAGCCCGGGTTTCCAGTACTGGAATGTTCCTACGAATACCAGGAAAAGGAAAAGAACCTGATCTTCCATGTGAAGCAGAACCAGAATGCAGAAAAAGAGCCACATACGTTCCGGTTTCCACTGACTGTGCGCTTGGTGGGCGAAGGTGGTGCAGTTCAGGATATTAACGTACAGATTGAAGAACGGGAGCATCATTTCTACATCCCCGCTGAGAGCGAACCCTCCATGGTTCTGGTTGATCCGGAGGACACCATTCTAAAGAGGATGCGGTGGAAAGCAGACACCGGGAAACTCTCCAGGCAACTGAAAGAGGCTGAAAATGTGTTGAAGCGTATTGAGGCGGCCGCTGAATTGACGAAAGTGGGCAATCGTGAAGCGGTGGCTGCCCTTGAAGAGACCATGCACCAGGATTCTTTTTGGGGGGTATCAGCCCGTGCGGCCAAGGGGCTGGGTGAGATTCGCACTGAGCAAGCCATGCAGGCCTTGATTGGTGGGCTGAAAGTCACACATCCGAAGGCACGGAGGGCTGTGGTTAAAGCACTGGGGAGTTTCAAAGATGAACAGGCCTTTGAGACCTTGCGGCCGCTGGCAGAAAAAGACGCTTCCTATTTTGTGGAGGCCGAGGCTGTACACGCCATTGCCCGCACCAAAGCAGAAGGTGCGTTTCCGCTGGTTGTGGGTGCACTGGAGAAGGATTCTTTCAATGATGTAATTCGGTGCAAGGCCTTGGAAGGATTTGGCGAGCTCGATGATGATCAGGCCCTTTCCATACTCTATGAATACTCGCGCTATGGTAAGCCGGAGCTGGTTAGGGCGCAGGCCCTGCGGACTCTGGGAAAAATGGGGAAGAGTAGACCCGATAACAGGGAGATTATTGAAAAGATCAGCGATGCATTCCAGGCGCCTGAAGGCCCCAGATCTTTCCGCGCCAAGCTGGCAGCCATTCAAGCGTTGGAAACATTGAA
>JAUVTM010000203.1 GCA_030601545.1 Syntrophobacterales bacterium | reverse complement strand
ATGGCCCATTCCATTCACTCATTTGCAAATTGCATCGGCTGCCACATGCCGAGGATTGCCAAGAGTGCGGAGTCCGGGGATATACACAGCCATGTGTTCGTGACACTATTGCCTGAAGATACATTGAAGAATCCGAAGGTTCCCAACTCCTGTCAGACCTGTCATAAACACAAGAACGAGGATGTGCAAACGCTTGATGCTGAGTGGAAGGCTTTAGCGAAAATCCCCAAGCCTGTGGGAAAAACCATCCAACCCATTGGTTATAAACGTGCCAGGTAATCTGGGAGTCTGCTAATGATAGGGACTAAACGTGTTAGATGGGTCATACCCTGTCTGGCTGCTATATTCTTGGTGACAGAGGTCATCCTGCCGACGCTGGTATCTGCTCAAGAGGAGGTGGCCTCGTACATCCGCCGCTACAAGGACCGTGAGGCAAGCACCGGCTTTTACGAGCAGTATGAAGTCAAACCTCGCCGCATGGCCCCTTTGGTAGAAGTGCCGGGGGTTACTCGTGGGATATTTCCATACAGCCCCTCAGCAGCCAAGGTGAGAATTCGTACCAGACTGGCGGATTCTCACTGGGGCATCAAGTTTTACGAACGTCGGCGTTGTGAGGAATGCCACATCAGGGAGACCAGGGATATCCACACGACCCGGGCCAACCTCACCTGCCGCCAGTGCCACGGGGGCGAGCCCATAGCCAGCCTCGGCCACTATTACTCGCCCTTTAACCCCATCCGCAAACATGCTTACGTCTGCGCCAAATGCCATCAGGGAGCTAACGCCTCCTATGCCAGTTACATAGTACACTCCCCCAACCCGGCCCTGGCCAGCACGCGGCAAGCCTTTCCCGTGCTCTTCTATGTCTTCTGGTTCATGGTGATCCTTGCTGGTGGCACGTTCGTTGTCTTTTTGCCACACACGGCTTTATGGGGCGCCCGAGAACTCTTTGTGAAAAAGGAGAAGGCTGAAGGTGAGTCAAAAGACTAGAATCCGTCGTTTCACCCCGGTTCAGCGGCTTTTTCACCTGCTGCTCATACTCTCGTTCCTTACTCAGGGGAGTACCGGCCTGGCTCGATTGTACATCGCAAGCTCCTGGGGAAAAAGTCTGGCCTGGGTGTTTGGTGGCTACGACGCCTGCCGAACCATTCACATTTACGTGGGCATCTTTTTGGTCTGCTTTTTTGTGGCGCACGTCCTGTATGTGCTCACTAAAATCAACTGGAAAAAACTCTCGGGACCGGATTCTCTCCTGCCTCGCCCCAAGGATATCAAGGACTTCTTTCAACATATCGGTTGGTTCTTGGGCATTAGCAAAGCCCCCGAGTTCGACCGTTGGGGCTACTGGGAAAAGTTTGATTACTGGGCCGTGTTTTGGGGGGTCCCCCTCCTGGGTGCCACGGGTCTGCTGATGGCCTATCCTTTGACTGCTACCAAGATCATGCCCGGTTGGGGACTGAATGTGGCCCTCTGGATCCACCGCATCGAGGCCATCCTGGCCATGTGTCATGTCTTCATCATTCACTTCTTTATCGTTCACCTGCGCCGCCATAACTTCCCCATGGACCGTGCCATGTTCGAGGGAAGTGCTGATCTTACTGCCACCCGCCACGAAAGACCTGCTTGGATAGCTCGTTTGCAGGAGGCTGGAGAACTGGAAAGCAAGCTGGTTGCTGAGGCACCTGCCGGCCGCCGCGCAATCTTTTACGTCTTTGGCTACGCAGCAGTAGTCGTCGGAATCTTTCTGCTCATCGGCGGCCTGGTAAACAGTCCATACATAACCTGGTAGTTGTACTCCCTCCCATTCTTCGCCTAATCCACCGTAATCTCAAGGGTAGGTCGGGTGGTTTCCGCCTCGGCGGAGTTCACCCGACGACAATCGCAATCCCTCCTATCCTGTCGGATCAACCCCGCTACAGCGGGACTAGCGCGGGAACGATCCGACCTACTGACCACACCAATGCTGTCATGCTGGAGGTGGGTTCGTTTCACTTAACCCACCCTACGGCTTTTTCCAGGCGAGATATGTAGGGTGGATTAAGGCCCCAGGCCGAATCCACCTTTCACTCCACAACCAGCACCCTTTCATCCTTTCCATTCCAGTGTTATATTAAAAACTAGTGGGTCGATAGGCTTTTAAGAATCCACCGGAAATTCTCTCGGCAAGCTATTTCCATTGGTGCATTACAATGGTACGAGGTGGGTTCGCTCCGCTTAACCCACCCTACGGCTTTTTCCAGGCGAGATATGTAGGGTGGATTAAGGCCCCAGGCCGAATCCACCATTCCCTGTGACAGTGGTGTTAGAGTCAATTGTTTTGCTCGAAAACTGGATCTCACGCGAGTGACTCGGAAGCGGTGATGAAAACGAACTACCATTGACAAGGGGAAATGGTTGCTTACTTTAATTAGCAATGACACTAACTAGATTAGATTAGGGAGGTATCTATATGTACTCGGAAACAGTCATGGATCACTTCAAAAATCCTAGGAACGTGGGTGAAATGAAGGATCCGGATGGGGTGGGAGAAGTTGGCAATCCCATTTGCGGCGATATGATGAGCATTTATATCAAAGTGAAGGATGATTACATCGATGATATCAGTTTCCTGACCTTTGGCTGCGGTGCGGCCATTGCGGTCTCCAGCATTCTCACCGAGATGGCCAAGGGAAAAACCATTGATGAGGCCCAAAAGATTACCAACAGATCGGTGGCCAAGGCCCTGGAAGGACTCCCCAAAAACAAACTGCACTGCTCCAACCTTGGTGCCGATGCCCTACAAATGGCGATCAGGGATTATTTGGACAGGAAAGCAGGCATAGTCAGAGAAGAGCCCAAGAGAAGCGACAAGCATGAACACGGCCATGGAGACGTTTGCTACTGCCCCTATTGTGATACGGAGGCGGATGAAAAAGCTCCGGTATGTACCAACTGCGGCCGCGAAATGGACGAGGCTCATTAGGGAGGTAATACGGTGAGTATTATAAATTTAGACTACCTTGCAGCTAATCCTCTCCTGCCGGAAGTGCAGGAGGCCATGATCGAGGCTATCACAAAGAATTATGCCAATCCCTCGAGTCAGCACCAGTTAGGTGACGAGGCAGTGGCTGCTATGCAGTTGGCCAGGGAACAGGTCGCGGGCCTGATCAATAGTCCGGTGTTAAAGGAGGTAATTTTTACCTCCGGCGGCACAGAATCGATCAATCATGCCGTCAAAGGGGTGGCATTTGCCAATGCCAACAAGGGTAAACATATCGTTACCTCAAACATTGAGCACAATGCTGTTCTCAGGACCCTCAGGGTCCTCAAAATGATGGACTTTCGGGTGACCTCTGTCCCAGTTGACGAGCAGGGACGAGTGAATCCGGATGATGTGGCCGCGGCCATCAGGGATGATACGATCCTGGTGACCATCATGCACAGCAACAACGAGATCGGAACCATCCAACCCATTGAGGACATAGCGCAGATCACGCGTGAAAAGAAGGTTATCTTTCACAGTGATGCGGTGGATTCGGTGGGGGTTGTGCCAATAGATGTCCAAGAACTGGGCGTGGACCTCCTTAGTTTTGCCGCCAATCAGTTCTACGGACCGTCTGGCGTTGGTGGCCTCTACATCCGCCGAGGCACCAGAATCTGGCCGCTCATAGATGGTGGTGTCCAGGAAAACAACAAGCGCGCCGGCACAGAAAATCTTCTTGGCATCATCGGTATGGGTGTCGCCGCTGAGATCGCTACTAAGGAAATGGAGATCCGGATCAAACACGCAACAAAGATGAAAGAGAAACTGATGACTGGTTTGCAAGAGCGGATCGAAGATATTTTCATCAATGGACACCCGGAACTCTCTTTGCCCAACCTGGTTTCGGTATCAGTACGCTACATTGAGGGCGAGGGCATTGTCCTGATGCTTGACGAGGAAAACATCGCTGTTTCCACCAAGTCTGCCTGCGCAGCCGGGGCTCTACAAGCCTCCCACGTCCTGCTCTCCATTGGTCGCGACTTTGCTGATGCCCAGGGAACCCTGGTCATTACTTATGGACGATACACCACCGAGGCTGAGATCGAGCGCTTTCTGGAGGTACTGGAAGAGGTGGTTCAGACCCTACGGAACATGTCTCCTCTTTACATAAAGGCCAAGCAAGAAAAG
>JAUVTM010000294.1 GCA_030601545.1 Syntrophobacterales bacterium | reverse complement strand
CGAAGGTTCCGTAGTCAACTTCAGCAGCTATGTCGCACATCCTGGCAATTTCCTGATCGCTCAACCCTGCCTCCTGATAGGCTTCCTTCAGTGGACAGTTTCGCATCTGGATGTCAAGTCCTTCCGCATCACAACGGAGTATTTCCGGTTGGAACATTTTTCCTTGGTCTGTCGCGCCTGCTAGGAAAGCGTTCTTCAACCCTTCCAGGTCTGCGGGTGAAAATTTCGCATATTTTTTGCCGATCTCGAGGCCACGGTTGTAGATCCCCCGCTTCATTATTTCTGCTGCTTTTTCGTCCCCTACTTCTTTTCTCAATTCCTGGAAGATGTGATAGTACATCATTCCCCGGTTCTTGTAGGCAGCATATAGCTGCTGACGCAAGATTTCTTCAGACATGTTACCTCCTGTGCTGACAGATGCAGTCCATCTATGATCCCGGCGGTTTTCGCTCGCCTCGCCAGACGATGATAACACCTATAGCGAATACTGGTAAGCTCACAAGGTAGGCTTTAGTCAGGCCCAAATATGGGCTGGTGAAAAGAAATAAACAGCCTGAGCCTAAAAGCAAGATTGCGCCAATAATGTAGCGCCAATTACCAATCATGAAAAGCCCTTTGATTAGTTTAGTCAACTGCAGTTGGGCCAATTTCCCAATAAATAACCACTGGGCCTGAGGAGTCAAGCCGCGACCGCAATTCATTCAGTATGAGGATATACGAAAAGTGATTTATTACAAAACTGAGACATTCAACCCACATTGAATTCTTTTTGTTGCATTAGGCTTTTTCGAGATTATCTTCTGAACCATAAAAGTGGGAGTGGTTATGCAACTGATGTGTAAAGCTGAGGGCAGGATTTCAGATTTCAATGTATCTACTATGGTTGACTGAAAGGAGTATAGGCATGGAACTGCAAAAAAAACTGAATGGTTTGAAAAAAGGTTTTGAAGCGCAAGCGCCAAAAGAAGCCGTCGAGATCATGCATCGTGCAACCGATGACCTGCGAGATTCGGGGATTCTTGAACAGACCGTAAAGGTTGGTGACCGAGCGCCTGATTTTTCATTGACAAATGCTGACGGCCAGGAATTTCGACTGCAAGAGTTGCTTTCTGAGGGTCCCGTTGTTCTCAGTTTTTATCGGGGAAAATGGTGACCTTTTTGCAACTTGGAGCTGGATGCTCTCAAAAAGGCGACCGAGGAATTCAAAGCACTGGGAGCTACCTTTATCGCCATCTCACCTCAACTTCAGTCATTCAACCGGGAATTCAGAGAAGAAAAGAAGTTGACCTTTGAAATCCTGAGTGATCCCGGCAACGAGGTGGCACAGCGCTATGGTATCAAGTACAAACTCCCCGAGGACCTGAGGGAAGTGTACCTTCAGTTCAACATAGATTTGCCAAAATACAATGGAGACGATTCCTGGACACTACCACTTCCAGCCAGACTAGTTATCGATCAAGAAGGCATCATTCGATACGCGGCAATCAACGCTGACTACACGGTGCGCCCAGACCCAGAAGAGACGATAGCTGCACTGAAAAACATTATGGGGCAGTGAGGCACGACTCTGTACCTTTTAAGAGGAATCTAATGAGTGAGCAGCCGGTGGCTGGTTCCTGACGCAAGGATCAGCCACCGGAGAATCTAGCCCGGATATTGCTAAAAACAGCCAAACCACTTTCCCGGCTTGCTTCTTTACATCGTTCTTGCCAATATTAACCCTCAGTTTTCTTAGTTTTGGCTGAGAGTTGACACTCTGATACACCTTTCATCAATGCCAAACGTTTAAGCTTCACACCAGAATTATCTCGAGCCCAATAAGGATAGGACCATGATCAAACTAGGAAGTCCCTACAGAGATATGGCAACCGCATGCAAAACGAGACCCACAAAAGAGAAGAAGGTCGTTTGGAACAGGTATGAATCGGAGCCTTTTGAGGACGGCAGATTCCAGGTGAAGGTTCTCTCCAAAAAGCTGATCGACTCCGCGGCCTCCCTTTTTCGAAACTCGTACCCGGAAATCTATGGCTCGCCCCACGAGTTCGTGCTGATGCCGGAAAGATACGAGGGGCTCTTAGCCCTCGATGAGAACTGGGAGGAAGATGCTCGAAGGAAAGTCTGCTGCATGCCGGTAGTGGTAGAGCTCGAGACCGAAAAAGTCGTGGCCGCCACCATGCTCACCAAAATCGAGAATAACCTACAGGTGGAGTTCACCTTTGCGGCTACCTTGCCGAAATATAGGCTGAAAAACATAACGCTGAACCTGAGGGTGGCTACCTGGAAAACGGCCCTGGCCTCAGGTGCAGAGTATCTCACCACCTTCGTAGAAACCTGGCACGACATAACCCAGAAATGGTGCATTAAGGACGGCTGGCAGGTAGCAGGTATTTTTCCGGGCAACTTCGTCCGCTGGCAAAACCCGGATCAGGAGTACCGTGGCTGCACCATCCACTGCTACTATTTTCTCCACGATGCTGAAGACTATGCCACCAGACCCGAGGAGTGGAGCCTTGCCCCGGAGTTCAAGGAGCTGTGGGAGGTACTGGAGCGGATAAATAAAAAAATAGCCAAGGAAGGAAATATCCCTCCCTGGCTTGAAAA
>JAUVTM010000111.1 GCA_030601545.1 Syntrophobacterales bacterium | reverse complement strand
ATCTCCATGCTCATATCAACGGCCCGGGCTGAATGGGTCAAGGCGCCAACCGATATCAGATCGACCCCCGTAGCAGCCACTTCCCGGACATTCTCCAGAGTAATTCCGCCCGAAGCCTCAAGAGGGACCTTTCCCCCAGTCCGCCGTACAGCCTCTGCCATGGTTGCCAGATCCATGTTGTCCAACATTATGGTGTCAGCGCCAGCAGCGATGGCTTCGGCTAATTGATCCAGGGTTTCCACCTCCACCTCGACTCTCATAGTGTTCGGCTTGCAGGCTCGTGCTGCCTCCAAGGCCTGCTGAATAGATCCTGCCGCCGCAATGTGGTTGTCTTTGATAAGAACTCCGTCGTAGAGCCCGAAGCGGTGGTTGTAGCCACCCCCGGCTCGAACTGCAGCTTTCTCTAACAGACGGTATCCGGGGGTGGTCTTGCGGGTATCCAGAATGCGGGCGGGAGTCCCGACCACTTTGTCCACGAAGGCTCGGGTGAGTGTTGCAATACCTGATAGTCTTTGGAGGAAGTTCAGGGCCGTCCGCTCGGCCGTAAGCATGGCTGCCAGATTGCCTGTAACCCTCAATA
This sequence comes from Syntrophobacterales bacterium, assembly GCA_030601545.1. Classification (GTDB taxonomy): domain Bacteria; phylum Desulfobacterota; class Syntrophobacteria; order BM002; family BM002; genus BM002. The sequence goes on along the minus strand of JAUVTM010000111.1, from coordinate 6,464 downwards.
GCGCCTCCCCAACCATTGCCTGGTTGCCGTCATGCAAGGGTAGGGTAACATCCAGGGAGGGCTCAACTGTCAAAAAGATCTGTCTGGCTACGGTGGCGCCAGCAAGAACCAGCGGCTCCCTGGCAACAATACGTCCCTTCCCCTCAGCACTAGGTGACACCGTGCAAGAAGTGGTGATATCACCACTTCCTATGTCCTCGGCCAGTGCTCTGCTGATCAATGTTTCCAATTCATCAGATAACAAGCCCTATCCCTCACCACTGAGCTTTGTTAGTTTCTCGAGTTGCGTCTGGAGCTTATTCACTTTGCCGCCCAATCTCTCCAGTTTGTCCTTCTCTTTGGCGACAATATCTGCAGGGGCCCGACTGAGAAATGCATTATTGGCCAGTTTCTTCTGGGTCCTGGCCAGTTCAGGCTCCAACTTGCTGATTTCCTTCTGTAGACGCCGACTCTCTTCCTTGAAGTCAAGGACACCCTCGAGTGGCACAAACAATTCAAGCTCTCGCACCACAGCCGAAGCCGCCACCCGAGGCCGCTCCCCGTCCCGAACCAACTCCAGCGTTGACAGCCTGGCCAGATCTTCTATGTAATGGCCATGAGTCTTCACAATATTGGTGAGGCTATCTGGGCCAAAAACCATTGCGGCCACCTGGGCAGCCGGAGCAACATTCATCTCTCCCCTAATGTTTCTGATGGCCGTGGTCACGTCCATCACAACTGCCATCTGCTCCTCCCCCTGACGGTCCACCAGAGGCTCATCTGGCCTGGGAAAGTCTGCCACCATAATGCTGCTGCCTTCATTGTCGGGCAGATGATGCCATAATTCCTCGGTAACATAAGGCATAATGGGATGGAGCAGCCGAAGAATAGAAGAAAGCCCATGAAGGAGAAATTGTTGGGTTTCTTTGCGTTCCTCCTCGCTGTCGCCGTATAGCACCGGTTTGATCATCTCAAGATACCAGTCGCAGAACTCGTGCCAGGTAAACTGATAGAGCACACTGGCAGCCTCATTGAAATGATAAGAATCCAGCGCTTCGCTGACCTGACGGACAATTTCCTGCAACCGGCTCAGCATCCATCGGTCTGCCAACCTTTTTGGCTCAGGTAGAACCCCGGCGGTCTCCACTCCTTCGAGGTTCATGAGAGTGAAACGGCTGGCATTCCACAGCTTATTGACAAAATGCCTGTAGCCTTCAATCCTCTCTTCAGAGAGACGAACGTCTCTTCCCTGTGCTGCAAACGCGGCCAAAGTGAAACGAAAAGCATCAGTACCGTAGCGGTCCATGATCACCAGAGGGTCGATAACATTTCCCTTAGATTTGCTCATCTTCTGGCCCTCGGCATCTCTGACCAGGGCGTGAATGTAAACGTCTCGGAATGGCACGTCTTTCATGAAATGCAAGCCCATCATCATCATTCGTGCCACCCAGAAAAAAAGAATATCGAAACCGGTCACCAGAACAGAAGTGGGGTAAAAGCTCTCAAGCTCTGGTGTCTTCTCAGGCCACCCCATGGTGGAGAAAGGCCAGAGGGCTGAACTGAACCAGGTATCCAATACGTCGCTCTCTTGAATCAGGTTGACGCTGCTACAACGGCTGCACTGCTGTGGCTCTTCCATGGCAACAGTAACTTCATCGCAATCTTGGCAGTACCATGCGGGAATGCGGTGCCCCCACCAGATCTGGCGTGAGATGCACCAATCTTCAATGTTCTCCAGCCAATCAAAGTAGTTCTTCTCCCACATCTCTGGAATTATGCGGGTGTTTCCATCACGCACCGCCGCCATAGAAACTTCGGCCATCTGTTCCACCGCCACAAACCATTGCTTGGACAGTGTCGGCTCGATGATTGTCTTACAACGGTAACAGTGACCCACTCTATGCTGGTAGTCTTCGACTTTTATGAGAAATCCCTGCCCTTGGAGGTCTTCAACTATCTTCTGACGACAACTATCGCGGTCCAGCCCGACATAGGGACCCGCCTCTTCGTTCATCACGCCTTGATCATCTATCACCCTGAGTGCCGGCAGCCCGTGCCTCTGGCCGATTTCAAAATCGTATGGATCGTGGGCTGGGGTTACTTTCAGAGTGCCAGTGCCGAACTCCCGGTCAACGTACTCATCTGCAATCACTGGCAACTCCCGGTTGAGGAGAGGGAGTATTACTTTTTTTCCAATGAAATCATGATAACGCTCGTCTTCAGGGTGTACCGCAACACCGGTGTCTCCCAGCATAGTTTCGGGGCGGGTGGTGACCACTACCAAACCGTCAGTTCCATCAGGGGAAGGATAGCGGACATGGTAAAGGCGACCACGCCTTTCTTCCACCTCCACCTCCAGGTTAGCCAGTGCTGTAATGCACCGCGGGCACCAATTGATAATCCGCTGGCCCCGATAGATCATGCCTTCATGATAGAGGGAAACGAAAACGCGCTTCACAGCTTCAGAAAGACCTTCGTCCATGGTGAAGCGCTCTCTACTCCAATCGCAACTTGCTCCTAGCCTCTTGAGCTGATTGATAATCTTCCCACCGTAGAGCTCACGCCACTCCCAAATTCTTTCGATGAACTTCTCCCTCCCCAACTGATGTCTATCCAACCCTTCTTCTGTAAGCTGACGCTCCACCACATTCTGGGTGGCTATGCCAGCGTGGTCGGTTCCTGGCATCCAGAGCACATTGTCTCCACACATCCGTCTGTATCGGCAGAGGATGTCCTGGAGCGTGTTGTTGAGGGCATGCCCCATGTGGAGATCACCGGTGACATTCGGTGGCGGGATCACGATAGAATAGGCAGGATCGGTGCTCTTTTCGTCAGCCCAAAATAAATTCTGCTCCTCCCAAAATTGATACCACTTTTCCTCTACAGCTGCAGGTTCGTAAGCTTTAGGCAGCACTGAGTTCTTCATTGCCTTCTTCCTTCTCAGACGTCCGTTGTCCGCAGTCAGTCTATTAACACCATATTTAGTCGAAACGAAATCACCACACTATCTTTTACCACGGACAACGGACAAAAAGAAAATGGGGATTATCCACATAACCCCCATTCATAACCCGCCAATAATCGCGGGATGTGATCATTTTTCTGATTCCAAACTATTCCTAATTTTCTCTATCTCTTGGGCAATTGCACTCTCCACAATGGCAGGCAATCGTTCCTCTACCAGACGGGTCACCACTGCCTCCACCTGAGCACTGACGAGCGCTGCCAACTCCTCGGCTGCATCCGGTGACAGCTCCTCCACCGCAGCCTCCTCGCTCACATCTTCTGACTCCACTTCAAGGTCGGTACCGCTTTCGTCGGTAACTTCTTCCCCAGCAACCATGGCTGACACCCCAGTAACGGCTTGTTCACTCACATCCCCTGATTCTGCCTCAAGGTCGTCGAAAAAATCCTCAGAAAAATCCTCCTCTGAGACAGGGCTGACCTCAGCACTTTCAGGCTCCTCGCTCACATCCCCCAGTTCCGTCTCAAGATCGGCAAAAAGATCCTCAGGAAGATCCTCCTCTGACACAGGGCTGTCCTCAGCACTGACAGGCTCCTCGCCCACATCACCTGATTCTGCCTCAAGATCGTCGAAAAGATCCTCGGAAAGATCCTCCTCTGACACAGGGCTGACCTCAGCACTTTCAGGCTCCTCGCTCACATCCCCCAGCTCCGTCTCAAGATCGGCAAAAAGATCCTCGGAAAGATCCTCCTCTGACACAGGGGTAACCTCAGCACTGACAGGCTCCTCGCCCACATCACCTGCCTCCATGTCAAGGTCGGCAAAAAGATCCTCGGAAAGATCCTCCTCTGACACAGGGGTTGCTTGTTCGGCGGAAGCTACCTCAGCATCTTCTCCGCCGGTTCCGGAGGCTTCCTCCAAAAGCTGAGCCACTTCACTTTCGTGTGAAGCGAAGAGCTCGGCAAGAGCTTCATCAGTTACCAAGTCATCTTCTGTAAGTGCATCATCTCCGGCCGCTGCAGCGGTATCGGCTGTCCCTTCTTGTGCTGTAGACGTTTCCTCTACCACAGTTTCGGCAGCGGCAGCAGATTCCTCCTCATCTTCCAAAGATTCAAGGGTTGTATCTAAATCGGGCTCATCATCTCCCAATTCAACTTCCAGGTCCAACTGAGCAAGGTCGTTTTCGTCATCCACATCATCCTGACTAGATGACGGGTCATCTGAGGCTGGGTCCTCTCCCTCGACAGGATCAACCAGATCAATGATTTCGTCGTCAAGATCATCCAGCTGGAGATCAAAGTCTTCTCCACCTGTCTCCTGAGCTTCCTTGTCCTCGGACCTTCGGTCGTCTGAATTGTGATCCATGGCTGCAATTTCCAAGTTAGTTTGAGAACTTAGAGAGTTATGAAACCGCCCTACGAATAGCACAACGTTTCAGACACTGTCAAGCGATTTTAGCTTGCAGACACCCGCTGGAAAACTCCATTTACAAACCACCATGCATTCGTTACACTCACAACACCTTCGACCCCTGACGTTTCAGTATCAAGGGGGCTCAGGAGTGATGGAGCTTCGATCCGACCACACCCCATGACTTTAGTATTCAAGGACTCGAGCGAGTAATTGCCATGCGGGTTATCAGCCGCTACATCATTTTGGAGCTCATCAAGATCATTGCTATCTGCCTGGGAGTAGTTATTGCCTTGTACCTGGTCATCGATTTCTTTGAACGGATAGATGATTTCCTGGAGGCGAAACTCCCCCTGTCCTCAGCGCTGCAATACTTCCTGCTGAAGCTCCCGCTCATCGCGCAACAGGGTATTCCCATGGGTGTTCTCATGGGTACCCTTATTAGCCTGGGTTTGATGGCTCGCAGCAATGAGCTCCTGGCCTTGAAGGCCGGTGGCGTGAGCCCTGCTCTTGTTGTCGGACCAATATTGACAGTTGCTCTGCTGTTGAGTCTCACAGATTTTACCCTTGCCGAATATGTGGTGCCGCTGACTAGCAGTCGCGCCAACCATATATGGAATGTCGAGGTCAAAAATCGACCGGCTCCAAGTAGCTTTTTTCAGGAAAAAATATGGTACAAAAGCAAACAAGCACTTTACAATATTCGCGTACTACACCCAAAGCGCCAGGTATTAGAGGGGGTTACAATCCATATATTTGATCGCTCCTTCCATGTGCTCAAACGAATAGATGCCAAGAGGGGTGAGTGGGATGGCCAGACCTGGGTATTTTCAGATGGGATATTCATCAACCGGACAGCAGATGGCGGCTATTCCATGGAGCGGTTTCAGCGCCGTCGCTTTCAGCTAAAAGAACGTCCGCAGGATTTTCAGCACCTTGAGAAAGCCCCTGAGGAGATGACCCTCGGTGAGCTTGGCCGCTATGTTACCAAAATAAAAAGCGAGGGATACGATGCTACCCGTTACCAGGTGGACTTCCACGCCAAAATCGCTTTTCCATTTACATCGTTCATTATGGCGCTCCTGGGCATTGGTGTTGCTCTTTACCAAGGTAAACACGGTGGAATTGCGGTGGGAGTTGCCGTAAGTGTTGCCCTGGCGTTCATCTATTTGCTCATTTTTCAGTTCGTTCTCCGTATTGGCTACACCGGCAACCTGCAACCACTGCTGGCCGCCTGGATACCCAATATTTTCTTCGGTATTGCCAGCATATTTCTCTTTGTTCATGCAAGGCATTAGAACATGTTCCTTAAGCATCTTATAATTTATGAAAAACCATTTGCCGGAGCATAGAGATGGGAAGCTACAGTAAAGCTGTTTTACCTGGACTCATTTCTATGTTTTTAATTTTTGGCTGTGCCAGTCACGAGATATCGAAACTTAAGTCAGACAAAATAAAGACAATTACCGGTTGGCATCTTTGTCTTACTGATGAGATGGAGATATACGAAAAGGCTTTAGACAGTGAAGAGTCAGGTATAAAAAAATCGAAGCAATCAGTGCTCCTCAAATGTGACGTTAAGTTACGCGATGATATTTCCTTCTATCTCACTACCAAACACAAAATCAATTTAGTAAAAGAACTAAAACCAACAATTGGTTTGATTCGCGCTGATGCTGAATGTCGATGGGAACAATATATAACTCTCAACATTTTCATTTATGATTGGGAACATAATCGTTTGGCTGAAATTGAAGTTAAGAATGGTGAAGATGTCATGGTAAAGGACGATGAGAAATTTGCTGAGTATTGTGCTGACGTAATTGCCAAAGTCATTCTCAGCCAGTGAATAATCCGGGACCTGGGACCCGGCTTTATTTTCCCCAGGAAGGGGCTACAAAACCGCAGGATCCGCTCTCCCCGGTCAGCGCTCAGCATTTAACTATTAGCTGTCAAGTCTTTGAGAATTTGAACCGCAGAACCGCAGAACAAAGAACCGCAGAATATCGAAGTGAAAAACATGGTCTTACTGCTTTCAAAAACTTCTGCTGTTCGAAATTCCTTGTTCGATATTGTCCTTCGGACTCCCCACCCTGCGGGCGGGTCCCCA